>DAHWHT010000336.1 GCA_027335515.1 Clostridia bacterium | reverse complement strand
GACGGGGACACCCCGGCACGCCGGCGCCGCAGATCGATGACGGAGGCAGCAGCGGCCAGCGGACGTCCCGGGCGGACTTGGCCCTGGGTGTTGTTCGAACTCGCATACAGCGTCGCGCTGTTTTTCTTCCTCACGTGGTTTCTTGCCCCCAACCGCGTCGCCGCCGGCTCAAAGGCGCACGCCGGCGCGGGCGCGCCCCTCTCCCCGACCCTGGCGCGGACGAAGCTGCAGGCGGCCGCCGGAACCGCCGCCGCCGCGGCCGTGGATGCCGCCGGCGGTGGCAACCGTACCCGTGCCGCTGCCACGATTCACACGGCGGAGACCGGCGTGACCGCGCTGGAGGCGCACCTTTCGGGCGGCGGCCTCGCGGCCGCACGCCTCGAAGTGTCGGCGCTGCAGGCGATGGAACAGTCGGCGCGCCGTCCCACGCAGCACCCTGCCGGATGGCGGCGGTTCGCCGCCGCCGAGCGCGCGATCGCGAAGTTGTAGCGGGGGCGGCATCCTTCCCCTGCGTCGTTTGCGCACGGGCGCACGTACGCGCCGAGGCGCCGAGGCCCCGTCGCCGGATGCGCCTGGGCAACGGCCTGGCGCTTTCGTTTCTTGCCGAGTCGGTCCTTGCGGGTGCCAGCCGCGGTCGCCCCATCCCCCGCGTTGTCGCGCCGTCTTCCCACGTCGCTGCCGTCTGGCAGTTTTCCGCAGGTGCCCGGTACGGGGAGAGGGATTATGGGCGCCCTGCGGCCCATCGCCTCAGCGGCCCGCCGCATCCCTCTGGGCGATCGCTGCCAGACGGTCCCACGCCGGGGACCGCGCGCCCGCGAACGTGGCGGCCAAGCGGGCGATGGTCGGATCCGGCGCCGGCCGCGCATCTTCCGCACCCGCCGGGGCCCGCTGCGCGATCCAACGAAGGGTCCGTTCGGCGAGCGCAGGGAGTCGCGCATCGTCCGCCGGCCAGTCGAAGGCCGCGTCGTGCTGTAAGTAGATGGCGCGGAACTCCGGATCGGCGATGGCGGTGCTCTTTTCGGCGATCCACGCCTCCGCCTCTCTCGGCCAGACGGCATGGAGCAGGATCCACACATCCCGTTCCAGCCGCACCGCCCGCCGGCTCACTCCCATCTCGCGGAGCCGGTCGAGATATGCCGCGACCTCCGGCGAGACGAATAGCCGGTCGCCCGCAGAGAGGTGCCGGACCCGTTCCCTGGCGCGCACGAGATGCCCCATCCGCTCCTGGATCTGCTGGTCGATCTCCGTGACCGCCGCCGCGAAGCGGTCGGGGTCGGCGGCCATCAGCTCCTTAACGCGGCCGAGGGGAACGCCGGCCGAGGCGAGCGTCCGGATCTTGACCAGGTCAATGGCGTGCTGGGCGCTGTAGCGGCGGTAGCCGGAGGCGTCCCGCGGTGGTTCTTCGAGTAGTCCACGGCGGTGGTAGTGGCGAACGGCCTTCACGGTGACACCCGCGTAGTCGGCGAGCTGCCCGATGGTCAGCATCCGGATTGGCCCCCCTTGATCCCTTGCCGGCCCAGGCCGCAGGTGCACGTCCGCCGGGTCCGGGGGCGGTGTGCCGCCGCGGACTCCGGCGCGCCGCCCCTGACGGTCGGGCGTTACGGACAGCGTCGCGTCATGCGGCCAGCGGCGCAACGGTAGCCGGCGCGCCCGTCCTGAACCCCGTGGTAGGAGACGAGCAGCGCACGCATGTATCCGGTGAGCGCCGCCAGGGGCATCCCGGCCGGGGCAAAAAGGCCCGCGCGCACGGGCGCGAACCGCCGTGGCGGCGCGGTCACCCGACCGCCGCAGAAGCCGGAAAAGGTCCGCGCCTGGGCCTCGTCCTCCGGCTCGTACGTCACCGTCTCCTCCAGATGACCGTCCACGACCGCCACATCCACCCGCAGTTGATTCGAGCGGTACGTGCCCGCAAAGGGCGCGAGGTCGGCGACGGGGATAGGCTCCGCACCCAGATCCGGGGGCTCAAGGCCGAGGTGCTCCCTGAGCAGATTGAGCAGCACCCGGTTGTGGAGCGGTAGCGCGCTGGGGGCATTGGCGAACGCCGCAAAGACGAGGTCGTGCCCCGGCACCACGGCGAGCACGGCGACCCCTCCAGGGGATGCCCCGGAGATCGAGAGCACGCTCGCGCCCCCGAACGGCATGAGGGGCCATCCGAGCCCCATGGCCTGCACGTTCGGCGTCTCCATATCGTACGACACAGTCCGCATGCGCGCGGCGGATTCGCCCGACAGCACGCGCCGCCCCGCGGGGGACAGGCCGTTGCGAAGGTGCGTCCGTCCGAACGCCAGCAGGTCATGGATCGTACCGATCGGCGTGGCGCCCGCCGGCGCCCAGGAGTCTGGCAGCTTGAACATTGCGGTACGGCGGGGCCCTGCGCCGGCCGGGTCCGGGAAGTGGCCCACCGCGGTGCTCCGGAGGATCGCGTCCGCGGCCGAGGTGCACGACGCATCCATCCCGGCGGGCCCGTAGACGTCCTGGGCGAGGAGGTCGTGGTACGGAGTGCCCGTCACAACCTTCAGCAGCCGCCCGTCGACGATCATGCCCCCGTTCGAGTAACTGATGTACTCGCCGGGGGCGAACAGGGCGCCGCAGCGCCGTCCCAACCGGTCCACGAAGGTCTGCACGGCGTCCCGTCCGGTGGCCTCCCGGAAGAACAGGTCGGCGTCGATCCCGTTGGTGTGGTTGAGGAGGTGGTGTACCCGAATCTGGTCCGGGGTGGACGGCTCGGCCAGTCGGAACTCCCGCAGATACCGCACGACGGGCGCGTCGATGTCGATGATGCCCCGCTCGACCTGTTGGAGGATCAGCGTCGCCGTCATCACCTTGGTGATCGACCCGTATAGGAAGCCGGTGGCCTCCAGCATGGGCGCGCCCGTGGTGGCGTTCGCCACCCCGTAGGCCACGATCTCCTGCTGCCCGTCGTGGTACACCCCGGCCAGATACCCCGGAACTTGGCTCGCGGCGCACTGGGCCGCGGCCTGGTCGCGGATGCGCGCCGCCACCTCGGAAAGCCTCGTCTGTGCCATGGCAACCCCTCCCCGTCGCACGGATTCTCCAACCTTGACCCAAGGTCAAGGTCAAGCGTCTGGGCCACGGGCGCTACGGGCCTTCTTGGCAGCTCGGGGCGACGCGGGGAGCGGACTGTCCGCCCCTGCCGCAACGGGGCGGGACGCAGCCGCGACGATCAGCCGGGAGGGCGCGGCCCCCAAGAAACCGTCCAAGTCGTGAGCCAGGAAGGCGATGGTCGGCTGGGGCCGGCGGCGCTGGGCGGCGTGGCGGGCAGCCGATGACCGTGTGTGTGAGATGGCCTGGAGCGAGGGGGAGGCGACCCCGGTGTGCGGGGACGTGGCCGGGGAGGATGCCGGAGAGCGGCAGAGCAGGGGCCGTCCGAGGGCAAGGACCAGCGCGGCCGCCTCGAATGCCGCTGCAGGTGCCGCAACGCGGCGGCGATGTTCGGGACGTGGAGCCTGTGTAAGAGGCCGCTGGCGCGGTTGCAGTGCGAGGCCATCGTCTGAGGATCGGCACCGCGGTGGGCCCGGGGCTCGTCTTCCCGGAAGTCCCGGTCGCGGAGCGGGTGCAGACCCGCGCTTTCCCAACGGCAGCGGATGAGACTGGCCAGGTACTCGTTGCTGGCAGCCGTGATCGACTTCGGCGGCGGGGAGCCGCCGGACCGATGCGGGTCCGTCGCGCGGCCGCGGCCCTGCCGCGTCAGGTCGATGACGGGGACGCCGTGACCGTCGCTAACGCCATCGGCGGCCAGCTCTTACTTGGCCCCTCGCTATTCGCTGTGGACAGACATGGGAGCCCCTCCCCAGACAGGCAGCCTGAAGTCGATCTTGGCGCCACCTGGGGTTACGCCGTTTCGGCCAGCGCCCGCAGGCCAGGCCTCATCCGCTCAAAGGGAGATGGGTCCGTTCCGCGATCCGGACGGCCAGACGCTCGAAGTCGTGATAGGCCGACTGCACTGCTTGCCCATGCGCCCCGATGGCACCATCAGCAGGTCGAAGGAGAAACATGGGCTTTTTGGCCTCCTGGGCCATCGGCATGAGGCTGCGGTAGTGCTTTACCATGTCCAGGCAGTGCGGATCGTCGGGGAGTGCTGCCCCGTCCTCGATCTCCCTGTCGAGAACGGCTGTGCGATACACTTCCGGAATGCGCGCGATCCAGCGCTCATACGCCCGCACCGGCCGATCAAGTCGGACGGCGCGCTGGAGGACCACATACCCCACGGGCTCCATCGCACCTTGTGGCAGGGCCAGTCCCCCTGGGTCAGGGCTCTTGGCGAGTCGGTCCTGCCATCCCTGCCGCCAAATCCGAAGCGTTGGCCCAAGGTTGCGGAGCCCTTGAAGGGAGAACAAATCCGGCGCCAACGGGACCACAACACAATCGGACGCGATCAATGCCGCTCGATTGATGGCCCCAAGATTCGGGCCTACGTCGATGAGCACCGCGTCCGCCGCGATACGATCCGCCGCTTCGTCGATCACGCGCCCCAAGGCGGAGATCACGCGAAAGGCTCGTTCCTTCCCGTCGAGGCAATCGGGCCATTGCGTACTGAGTTCATCCTCAAAGCTCGACAGCGCCAGATCCCCAGGAATGATGTGCAGGCGGTCGTCCACCTGTTCCACGTGTGCGGGCACAATATCCCCCACACCGCGTAGCAACGGCTGCACGGCCCCGAACACTGTCGCCGAGCGCCCCGTCTCGGGCCACAACTCCTCCAAGCGGTCATCATCGATGAACATCGCGGTAAGGTTCGCTTGCGGATCGAGGTCCGCCGCAAGAACAGACAATCCGCGCCGGTTGAACATCCAGGCCAGATGGTAAACGAGGGAGGTCTTGCCCACCCCGCCCTTGTTGTTGAAGAGCGCCACGGCGACATGACTCATGGCACAGCCTCCAGTGTCACGAGGACATCCGTATCCTCCACATCGAACCTCAGTGGTGGGTTGCGGTTGCGGCGCAACTCCTCACGGGCTAACTGGATACCCATGCCGAACCTTTGAACGTAGCCGAGTGCCTTCATCGCCTCCGCCACATGCGGATTGCGATAATCGGAAATGCCGGGGCGTCCGAAATTCGCTCTGTTCACCTGTCCGAAGGGGCCCCCTGGACTCAGAATCTCGACCCGGTCACGGAACCACGTTAAGCGCACGGGAGCATTTGTGCCCTCATATCGCCGATGGAGCAACGCGTTACGGGCCAGTTGTCGAAGGGCAACGAGGGGATAGTCCGGTTCATGGGCCTCCCTGGCTCCCCCTGTAACGTCCGAACGTACGGACCATTGACCGCCAGGGCCTCGTCCAGCAGGCGCAGGATGTCAGGGAGCGGACCACCGATCTCTCTTTGGTCCTTAACAGGGTCGGTAAGTCTCGTCCCATCGATGCGCAGAAACTGGATGTAGGCACCCGGCACGAACCGGGTCGGGTCGCGTCCCAAGACCAGGACACCCAGCACGCTCGGGACGCCTTCCTTGGTGAGAAACCGGAGAGACGCCAACTGCTCCACTACCGACCGGCCGTTGCGCTCC
>DAHWHT010000310.1 GCA_027335515.1 Clostridia bacterium | reverse complement strand
TTCCTGGCCGCCTACCACGCCTTCCGCCTGACCGCTGCGCCGCGCTGGGCCGAGGCTGCCCGTCTGGCGGCGGAGTGGGCCGCAACGTTCGTCTACTGCTGGGACGCCGACCTGCCGGCGGGCAGCGCCTGCGCCCGCCACGGTTTCCGCACCGCCTACTGGCCCAGCGTCAGCGTGCAGAACCACCACCTTGACGTGTTCTTCTTCCCGTGGGAGGTCTTCGACCTGGGCGTCCGCCTGCGCGATGCCCGGTTGCAGGACCTGGGGCACGGGGTGCTGCAGGCGTGGACGCAGGGGGTGGCGCGCCAAGCGGGCGACTGGGGCTACCCGACGCCAGGAGAGCAGGCGGAGGCGTTCTTTCAAACAGATTGGTCGACGACGGGTTCTGGGCGGGGCGGCTTCAACCCGTGGAACCCGTCATGGATCATCGGCATGGTGTTGCAGCCGACCCTCCGCTTCGCGCACCCGCAACTGCGGTGATGGCGGCCGGCCGGTTTGCGGGGGGCGCCCGCGCAAGGTCACGGACGAGGGCATGGACCGGGCAGTGCGCGGGGGGGGGCGTCGCGGGTGAGGGAGTCCAACTGCGACTGACTACGAGGCCCTGGCGCGCCATGGCCTTGTGCGCTTGGCCCATTGGCCGGGCTGGTGGAAAACGAAGGGCGCGGCGTCGAAGCGCTGGCCCTCTGGGCGCGCGCCGCGGGCGCCTGAGGCAGCGGCGCGGCCACGCGTGCCCCGGGCTTGCTCTCGGCCATGGCCCCCAGTCGCCCCGGTAGCGGGCGCCGGCCCTTGCGAAATAGCGGGGTTGGTGGAGGGGGGGCCTCTCTGGCGCGCTCCGCGCTGGGCCCTGGCCCGACGGGCCTCCGCGCTGAACCGAGCCTGCGTAGCTAGCGCCTAGGCTTGCAGGACCAGCACCCAATCGCTTCCGTCACCTGCCGGGGGCGTGCAGGTCCACGTCCCTGTGGCGTCCGGCTGCACAGGGCCCAATCGCCACTCGCTGCCGCTGGCCGGATCGAACTGCGTCGCCGTATGGACGAGGTGGCGCTCGATGTGGCGTAGTACGATTGGTACTCGTCGTGGACAATAAACAACGCGCACCGCCCCGGGGATACCGGCCGCATACGGGACATCCGCCGCGTCGGGGTTCTCTTCGGCGGGCGAGGCCCATTCAGGGTGCGGCTCGAACTGGTGCCACGGGTAGCGCTGCAGTAGCGCCTTGCCCAGGCCCAACTGCCGGGAGCCCGGCAGGCGCATGGCCTCGTCCCAGGGTATCGAGCCGTAGTTCGCCCCGTGGGGCGATGCGCCGTGGGCCTGCCCCCGACGGTTCACCTGCCAGATGCCGTTGGCCCCGTACGTGTGCCCAGCGGCGCCAGACAGCACGCAACTCCAGAACATGAGCCGCTGGATCTCCGCGGGAATCCCGCCCATGAGGGCCTCGTACGAGACCTCGCTGTTCAGCACAGGCATGACTGGCTGCGAGGCGTACGAAGCACGCAGTGTGCGGATGGTACCCGCTAACACCTCACGTAGCCCATGGCCGGTCTGCAGCATGTCGAAGTCCAGAAGCGAGGCATCGTCCGTCGCCCCCCTGGCGCTCAAACGTCCCAGGCCGGTGGGATGAATCGAAAGCGGACGATGGAACGGGTCGACCGCCCGCACGTAGCGCGTCACCTCGGTCCAGCCGCTGACCTGTGCCCCGTCGTGGAAGGGAAACCCTTCTGTAAGGTAGTACGGCAGGTTGGCTTCCCCGGCGATGCACCACACGACGGGCAGCGCCCCGTAACGAGCCACCAGGTACCGCCAATGCATCTTTGCCTTCTCGACCCCCAGCCATGGAAGGAAATAGCCCCAGCCTCCGACGATGCAAGGCACCAAACCCGCGTCCACGAGGTAACGGATCCGGCGGTCCGCGGCGTTGAAGTATTCCGGACGCATCCGACTGTAGTCCGTCTCCCAAGGAAATCCCGCTTCATTCGCCCCACGCTCGTCGAACGGGGGCATGTCGGGATAGAGGCCGGCCACGATCTGAACCACATTGAAGCCCTTCGTCCGGCGGTCGGATGCCAAGAGGGCAAACTCGTCCGGGAACTGTAGCCGCCGGCACAGTCCCATCCACCAGGTATCCCCTAACCAGAAAAACGGGGTGCCATCCGCGTGCGCGAAGTGCCGCTTGTCCGGTGCCACACACAGCGGTCCATGGCGGTAGAGCGGGTTATCGCCGGTGTAAGCCACAATCTCGACCTCGCCGATCACCCCGTGCAGCCCTTTATCCGCGGTCGCAGAACATTCGGTACGATAGGAGTGCCACCCGATCTTGTGCGAGGCATAGCGCACCCGCCACATGTTCTCCCCTGCCCAGAAGCCGGGGACCCTGAACTGTGTGCCGTCCGGTTCCGTCAGGATCGCATCCATCCGCACGGCGTTGAAGGGATCCCCGTATGCCTTCCGAGAGGCGAACGTCCACTCCACCAGCTGATTCTGCATGGCGCGCTCCGGGTGTGCGATCAAGCAGCCCCCTCCTCCGACCCATGGACTGGCGGTCCGGAGTCCCGTGCTGACGGAGCCGTTGACCGATTACGACGCGGCGGATCCCTTACCCTCCGACGGGCGATCGAGCATCGGGCCATTGGGCCCGGCCGGATCGGCGGGCTTCGACCGGCGCGGTGAGGGGTGCGCTGCCAGCGGCACGCGGCCGGGCCGTCGGCTCGACGCCACCCTCGCGGTGGACTGCACCCGCTGTTGCGGCACGCGTCTCCCACCTTCTCGCGGCGGCACATTGTGCGCTCGCCCGGGGCACCGCGTGGCCCGTGGACCGACGGCTCCCCCGTACGCGGCGGTGCGCGAGCGGTGAGCACCCCGCCGCCTGGCAACAGACGTGCCGCCACCGGCATACGCATGGCTGCGGAGGTGTGGGTGGATGACTATGCGCAGAGCCCCGGCGCGGCTGGCCGAAGCCGATCCCACCACGCAACCGCCGAAGCCTGTCATTGTACCTTCCGATCAGGAAGACCCGGCCGCATGGGAACAGTTCACCCTGGCGGTGCAGGCGGAAGCCCGCATCCGTCGCGAACTCCCCCAGCTGTTGGCGGACCTGGCGGATGCCGGAGAAGGCGCCAGAGCCCTTAACCTTCTCTGCGCGTGGGGACACAACGAGCGACTGCCTGCCGATATCTGGAAAGAGTTGCGGGACGGGCCTTCGTGATGGATTCTTGCTGTGTGGCGACGTACCGCCGGATTTCGACCGATCCGCGCTTGCAACAGTGGTCGCTTGCCGCGCAAACGGAAGCGCTTCAGGACGTAGCGAGATTGCGTGGGTGGACCGTTGTTGCAGACTTCAAAGATGAAGAGTCGGGAAGCCACATCTCGCGCCCCGGACTCCAGGCGCTGTTGGACGCCATGGCGGAGGGGAAAATCAAGCGTGTTCTCGTGGTCGATCAAGACAGGATCAGTCGCCTGGACCCCATTGAGTGGGAACTCGTAAAGCGCAGCTTCCGCGAGTCTGGTTGTCAGTTGGTCACTCCGTCAGGAGATGTCGATTTTGACGATGAAGACCAGGAATTGGTATCTGATGTTTGGAATCTATTCGCGCGCCACCAGCGTCGTAAGATCAAGAAGGCGACCATGCGTGGCCGTGCTGAGGCCTTTCGCAACGGGCGCTGGCTCACAAAGGCCCCGTTCGGCTATCGGCGCAGCAGCGGCC
>DAHWHT010000256.1 GCA_027335515.1 Clostridia bacterium | reverse complement strand
GAGGACGACGGCGGCCGCCATACCGAGCAGCGGCAGGATCGCCAACCCTGCCAGGACGCCGGCCACCCCACCGTACACCGCGGCGCGGACCCTGGCCACACCGAAACGCTCCAGGGTGTCCGCCGGAACGGCCAGGGCGAGCAACACCCCGACGGCGGCGAGTGCAAGGATCAGGTCGGCCACGCTGCGCCACCCCCTGGATATTGTACGGCGCGCTGGGGCCGGCGGCGAGGAGGACGTGCCGTCGGCCGCCGTCGTCCGCCGACGAGCGTCTGCGCGCTGCGGGGGCGGGAGGGTGGTGGGTGGTCGCAGAAGGCTGCGGCCGGAAGGGGCGGCCGGGATGGAGCAGGGGAGCGCCGGGGTGCGATCGGTCGCGGATGCCCTGCGCGACGACTGGGCGGGGTCGCTTGCCTGGGCGGTGCCGGGGGGACCCTGGGGGACGGACGGCTTGGCGGCGCGCGCAGCCGAACTGGCGGCGGGGAGCTCGCGCAGCCCGTGGACGGTGCTGGCGCTCGTGGACGATGCCCCGTTGTGCGGTCGGTTGGCGAATCTGCATGTCGCCTTGTCCGCCGTGGCCTGGGCCCGCGACGCGGCCCGCCATCTGGGCCGGCCGGTGGTGCCGACCGTCTGTCTGTTGCCCGAGCGGCGCCAGGCGATGGGGCCGCTGTATGGGGTGGGTGCCGATGGCGCACTGCGCCGGGTCAGTGCCCCCGGGGATGGGCCCCGGGCGGGCCTGGCGTTGACCGGGGCGGTGGGGGCGCTGTGCCGCCGCGACTGGCCGTTGGCCCGCCGCGCCCTGGCGGAAGCGGCCGCGGCGGCAAGCGACGTCCAGGCCGGGTGGGCGCTGCGCGTCTGGCGGGCGTTGCTGGAACCGTTGGGGTGCACCGTCTGGCACGCCGCGCTGCCGCCGCTGACCGCGGCGCTGGCGGCGGCGCGCCCCGCGGTGCGGGCGGGCTCCGCCGCGGTGATCGGGGAGGTCCGCGCCGCCGCCCGGAGGCTGGCCCTGTGTGGACTTGGGGTGGCCGCACCGGGGCAGGCGGCGGACGCCACCCTGGTCTCCGGGCCGGCGGGCCGGGGCGAGCAACTGCTGCTGCTGTTGATCGGTATGCGCCCGCTCGCGGTCGTGGCCGACGACGACAACCTCGCGATGTTGGCGCAGTGGTCGGGGGCGGCGGCGCGGATCACCGGTGGTCGACCCGTGCTTCGTCCCCGACCGCGGCACACCCTGGTGCCGCCGGCCGCGGCCGCCTTTGCCCGGGCGCACGGTGCCCCCTTGGCTGCGGGCGCCCAGGCCCTGCGCGCCGCGCGCGACCGGGCCCTGTTGGCCAGCGGCAGCCCGGGTGTGCAGCGCGGGGTGCAGGCCCTGGATCGGGTCCTGGATGCCGCGTTGGTGGAACTGGGGCGGGCGGTGGCGCTGGAGCTGCCCCGTGCCAGCGGGTTGTTGAGCGCGCGCGGTGAGCGGCTGCGCCATGGCGTGCGCCTCTTGATCGCCGAACTGGCGGCCCGGGAACGCAGCCGTCAGCGCGCCCTCGCCGCCGCCTGGCGCTATCTGGGCAACACCCTCTATCCACTGGACCACGACCAGGAGGCCTGGCTCGCCGCCTATCCCTGGCTCGCCGCCGACGCTCCGGGCCTTGCGGCGCGGCTGTTGCGGGAACCCGCCGGCCCGGATCGCCGGTGGGTATGCTGGCCCGAACCCGGTGCGGGCGCGGTGGGGGTCGCGCCGCGTCGGCCGGCATAGGGTGGGCGCATGGTGAAGGTGAGTGTGATCCTGCCGGCCCGCAACGAGGTCCGCCTGGCGGCGACGCTGCGCAGTATGGCGACGACGCCGTCCGGGGCGCGTTTCGAAGCGATCGTGGTCGACGACGGCAGCCAGCCGCCGGCGGACCTCGGCGGCGGCTTCGGGCTTGCCCTGCGCCAGGTGCGGACATCCGGCGAGGGCGCGGCGGCGGCCCGCAACCGCGGCGCGGCGCTCGCGGCGGGCGACGTTCTCTGCTTTTGCGACGCCCACCTGGACGTTCTCCCCGGTTGGCTCGGGGCGCTGGTCCTGGCGCTGGACACCTTCGATGCCGTGAGCCCGGCGATCGCCTCGCCGGCGGGTGCGACCGGGTATGGGTGTACCTGGGGGCCGGATTTCCGCGTGGGCTGGCTGGCCCGCCCGCCGGGTCGCTGCGAGGTTCCGTTCCTTCCCGGCGGCTGTCTGGCGCTGCGGCGGACGCTCTTTGAGCGCGTGGGCGGCTTTGACGCGGGGTTGGTTCCCTGGGGCCACGAAGACACCGAACTGTCCTGGGCGTTGTGGCGGTGCGGGGCGCGGCTCGGCGTCGAGCCGGACGCCACGGTTGTGCACCACTTCCGGGCGCGCCATCCCTATCTGGTGCTGCAGGACCAGGTGGACCGCAATTTGCTGCGGCTGGGTTGCATCCATTTCGGCGCGGCGCGGCTGGCGCGGCTGGCGGCCCACCTGGGGGCGACGCCGGAGACCGTGGCCGCCGTGTGGCGCGCGGCGGATGGACGGCGGCGGCGGTTGGCCGGCCTGCAGTGCCACGACGACCAGTGGCTCTGTGAACGTTTCCAGCTGGCACTCTGATGCGCCGGCATCGCCGGGATCGGACGCGCGGATGCGGCATCCCCGGGGGCCTGCCGCGGATCTGGCCAGTCATCGCCAGCGACGACGCAGATTTCCACCCTGCAGCCGACGATACACCGCTATAATTGCGCCTGGCGCCGCGGGGGCGCCGGGGGACGGTGGGGACTTGCGAGCCTACGGCGCCCGGCTACCGATCGTGCTCGGGGCGATGGCAACCGTCCTGGCTCTGCTGTTTGGTCTGCAGTTTCTCTATGCGCGCCAGGCGGTGGTTCTGCCCCTGAGCGCGCAGTTGCGGCAAACGCCCGGCGTCAGCGGCCGCCCCGTGGTACACCAAAGCGGCGGGACGCTGCGCATCCGCGTGCAGCTGCGGCAGGTGCCCGATCTGCGCTCGACCTACCGGCACCTGCAATCCGTGGTGCGTGCGGCCGCCGGTGGGCGGGCGGTCAGCCTGCGCGTCCAAGACAGCGCCACGGCGGCGTTGCGCGCGGACTTTTATCAAAAGTTGAACTTTATCATCGACCAGGGACGGGCCACGGGCCAATACGTGGCCATGCAGAAGGCGTTTGCGGCGGCGAGCCGCCATCTGGGGCTTTCCAAGGCGCAGTTGACGGTGGGGGAGGCGCACGTGTACGTGGCGTTGACACAAGGCTCCCACGACCTCTATGAGATCCTGCCGCTGCGCCTGCCTGCGGCCACGGCCGCGGGCGGTGGCCAGCCATGAAGCGTTGGTGGGCCTCGACGGGTGTGCGCGATGCCCTGACCGGCGCCGGGGTCGGGATCGGGTTGTTCCTGGTCATACACTTCCCCTCGATGCTGCCGCTGGTCGTGATGGTGGCGCTCGGTCTGCTGCTGCTGCGGATGATGGGCGGCATGCCCGGTCTGCGGCCGCGTTTTGCGCCGCTTTCAACAAACCGCGTAACGCCCGCGGTCGCGCCCGTCGGTTTTGACGACATCGGCGGTCAGGCGGCGGCCAAGCAGGAACTGCGCGAGTCGCTGGAGTTTCTGCGCCAGCACGAGCGGGCCCGGCGTTTGGGTATTCGCCCGCTCAAGGGGATCCTGCTCACCGGTCCGCCCGGGACCGGCTAGACCATGCTGGCGAAGGCGGCGGCTTCCTTCACCGGGTCGGTGTTCATTGCGGCCTCGGGGGCCGAGTTCATCGCGGTGTATGCCGGGGTTGGGGCCCAGCGGGTGCGGGAGGTTTTCCGGCGGGCCCGCGAAGAGGGCCGCCAGCAGGACTGCGGTGCCATCGTTTTCATCGACGAGTTGGAGGTCATCGGCGGCAAGCGCGGGCGCCACCAGAGCCACCTGGAGTATGACCAGACGTTGAACCAGTTGCTGGTTGAGATGGACGGGGTCCAGTCCGACGACCCGACGCGCGTGCTGGTCATCGGGGCGACCAATCGCTCGGACCTGCTCGATGAAGCGTTGCTGCGTCCGGGGCGGTTTGATCGGGTCGTCCGCGTCGACCTCCCCGACCGCGAGGGGCGGCTGCAGATCCTGTCGCTGCACACGCGCGACAAGCCCCTGGCCAGCGGCGTCGATCTGGAACGCATCGCCCAGGACACCTTCGGCTTTTCGGGCGCGCACCTGGAGAGCCTGAGCAATGAGGCCGCCATTCTGGCCATGCGCGAAGGGCTGGAGCAGGTGCCGGAGCGCTGCTTCCATGAAGCCGTCGACAAGGTGCTGCTGGGTGAGAAGCTGCAGCGGCGGCCGGCCAGGCAGGAGCGCTATCGGATCGCCGTGCACGAGGCCGGGCACGCCGTGGTCGGTGAGGCGCTGCGGCCGGGGACCGTGGCCCGGGTGACGATCACATCCCGCGGACAGGCGCTGGGGTATGTGCGCCAGACGGCCAAGGACGACACCTACCTGTATAGCCGCGACGAGCTTGCCGTCGAGGTCGCGCGACTGCTGGCGGGGTCCCTCGCCGAGGCGATGGTTTTTGGCGACCGCAGCACCGGCGCCGCCAGCGATTTCAGCCAGGTGGGCCGCCTGGTGCGGACGATGATCGGTTCCGGGATGTCGCGCCTCGGGGTCGTCGATGCGGACGAGTTGCCCGAGGAGTTGCTGCACCAGGAGCACTGTGCGCTCGTCGCCGAGCAGGAGGACCGGGTTCGCGCCTGCCTGGATCGACACCGCGCGACGTTGCTGCGCCTGGCCGACCTGCTCGTCGAACAGGAGTCGCTGCCGGGGGATCAGCTGCGCGCCATGCTGGCCGAGGCGGGCACCTCGGCTCAGGCGGGCTGACCGCCGTCCGGTTCGTCGTCGGGGTCTTCCAACGCCGCTTCGTCCCCGTCCCCGGGATCGTCGTCGCTGAGGATGCCTTCGCTCACCAGCACCGGCACTTCGGCCTGCGAGGCGACGACGACGGCGTCTTCCGGGGAGCAGCGCAACTCCAGGACGCCGATGGGGCCCTCCAGCTCAAGGTAGGCCTCGGCGGGGTGGGCGCCCGTGCGGTCGAGCGTGGTGCGTACCACCCGGCCGCCCAGGCCGTCGACCACGCGCAGCAGCAGGGTGTACGTGTGGGGCCGCGGGAAACCAACCTGTGCGATGTGGGACTGGATCATCATCGCCGAATGCTCGCCGATGCCGATGCCCAGGCTGCGGTCCCCGGCGCGTTCCCGCAGCACCGCGACCAGGTTGCCGTCCTCGGTCCGTCCAACCGCGTCCACCGCCATCTCGACCATGGTCATCACCCCGCCCGCTCCGCCGTTTGGGCGCAGCGTTGCTCGTGTTCCAGCAGCCACTGTTTGCGGTGCAATCCGCCGGCATAGCCGGTCAACCGTCCATCCGCGCCGACGACGCGGTGGCAGGGAACGATGATGGACAGAGGGTTGGCGCCGCAGGCCCTGCCTGCGGCCCGCACGGCCCGGGGGGAGCCGGCGGTCGCGGCCATGGCGCCGTACGATGCCCGTTTCCCATACGGGATGGTGGTCATGGCGTCCCAGATGCGGCGTTCGAAGGGTGATCCCTGCGCAACGTACCGCAGTCGGAAGGTTTGCCGCCGTCCGGTGAAGTATTGCGCAAGCTGCTCCGCGGCGTCCGCAATCCGGTGCGGTTCATGGCGGAACTCGGTGTGGAAGCGTTCGCCGAGCGCCGCCAGGGCCGGTGCCGGCGGGCCGTCGGACCAGTCGCACCAGCACAGTCCGTCGGCCAGCGCGGCGAGCAGCAGGGGGCCAAGGGGGCTCGGCACGATGCGGTATGCGGCCATGGCTGGCACCTCCCGATCGGGTCGGGACCTAAGGGTACAACGTGCGCGGGAACGGGGGAAGGTAGCGCTTGGCGCTTGAGGTGGAATCGATCGCGGTCGGCACCGAGTTGTTGCTCGGTCAGATTACCAATACCAATGCCCAGCTGTTGGCGCGAATGCTGGCGGAACAGGGCCTGCACCACTACTTTCAATCGACGGTGGGCGACAATCGCGAGCGTCTGACCCAGACGCTGCGTCTGGCGTTGGACCGTTCGGACGTCGTGGTGACCATCGGCGGGCTGGGTCCCACGCAGGACGACCTGACCAAGGAGGTGGTCGCCGGCCTGTTCGGGCGGGGTCTGGTGGTGCACGAAGCGTCGTGGGAGCGGATCCGCGGCCGTATCGGCGCGGCCTCGACCCCCAACAACCTTCGGCAGGCGGAGATCCCGCAAGGCTCGGACGTGATCGCCAACGAGGCCGGCCTCGCGCCCGGCGTGCTGCTGGTGGCGCCGTACCGGGCCCCGGGTGCCGAGGTCGCCAGGGATCGGGTGGTCATCTGCCTTCCTGGACCGCCCAACGAGTTCGGCCCCATGGTCCGGGGTCCCGTGGCGCAATACCTCGCCGCGCTCGCACACGGCAGCGGCAGCCAGGCGGCCATCCAGTCGCGCTCGCTGCATCTGGCCGGCATCGGCGAGTCCAAAGCGGAGCACCTGCTGCGGGACGTGATCGCGGACCTGGAGGTGCGCGGCGGGGTGACGCTGGCGACGTACGCCAAGCCCGGCGACGTCGAGGTGCGCCTGACGGCGCACGCGCCGACGGTGGATGAGGCGCGCGCGCTTCTGCGTCCGGTGGAAGCGGCCGTGCGGGAGCGCGTCGGGGCGTGGGTGTATGGGACGGACGGGGCGACCCTGGGTGGGGCCGCGCTGCGGGCGCTGTCCGAGACGGGGCGGACGCTGGCGGTGGCGGAATCGTGCACCGGCGGCGAACTGAGCGCCTGGTTGACGGCCGAACCGGGTGCGTCGGCGGGCTTCCTGCTCGGAGCCGTGACCTACAGCGACGCGGGCAAGCGGGTCGCTGCGGGGGTGGCCGCCGAGTTGCTGGCGGATGGGGGCGCCGTGAGTGCCGCAACGGCTCGTGCGATGGCCGAGGGGGTGCGGCGGCAGGTGGGTGCCACCGTGGGGCTGGCCGTGACCGGTTTTGCGGGTCCGGGCGGCGGCACGGCGGCGGATCCCGTCGGCACCGTGTACATCGGGCTTGCCGCCCCGGAGGGTGCCTGGGCCCGGAGGTTGGCGCTGCGCGGCGATCGCGCCGGGGTGCGGCGGCGCGCGGTGCAAGAGGCCCTGCAGTGGTTGCGATGCTACGCGGTCGAGGGTGCGCTGGCGGCTCAGGAGGCCGTTGCGCGCTGACCGCGCTTCGCGGGTTCGCGGCTTGCGGCCGGGGTAGGGCGGGTGCGCCCACGCTCGCCGCCTTGGCGCGTCCGGTTCCGAAACGGAGAAGGGGCGGTGCGCCATGGCCGCCCTCCCGATGGCGCGCGCGGGAGGGACCCGCCGGCATGGTCCGACGCCCACGTCGCCGGTTGCTCTATGGTTGCGTTGGCCGTGCTGCTGGTTGGTACCGGGCTGGAGGTCGTCGCCACCCAGTGGCGGTTGGCGGGCACGGGCCGGGTGTATGCGGCGCGGGCCCGCGACCTGGGGCGGTGCGGGCCGCCGATCTGGCCCTGTATGAGGCCAAGCGCGGCGGCCGCGACCGGATCGTGATCGCGGCCGGCTCGGAGCCGGAGGCGGCGGTGGTGGGCGGCTAGTCGAGCGCCACCGGGCCGGCGTGGTCCAGGGCGTCGCGTGCCGCGAGCGCGATGCGCAGGGCGGTGACCGCCTCCTGCGCGGGCGCCGCCGGGCTCGGGGTCCCGGCACGCAGGCAGGCGGCAAAATGCTCCAACTGCAGCGCGTATGGGTCCCCCGCGGGAACGTCGATGGTGCGCGTGGCCTGGCCGGGGACCTGAAGGGTCAGGGCGCGGATGCCACCGGCCGGTTCGTCGGGCCGGGCCCCGCCAGCCCGAAAGACATACTCGATCACCCCGGCGTCGCCGCGCACGCGGATGGTCGAGGTGAACGGGAAGCCCTTGGGCAGGTCCGCGGCTGCTTCGGCGACGGCCGCCGCCTGCCGAAACCACAGGCTGGTGAAGACGTGGCGGTCCCGCCCGCAGGCCGCGACGCGGTGCGGCGTTCCAAGCAGCCAGGCCAGATAGTCGTCATCGTGGATCTGCAGATCGACGACCGGCCCGCCGTTGACCACGCGGCGCGGTGCCGGATCGGGGTCCGGTCCGGGTCCTTCCTGCAGCCGCAGGGCGAGCGCCGATGTGGGCGTACCGATGGCGCCCTGGTGCACCATCTCCCGCAGACGCACGTACTCCGGCCAGAAGCGTACGACGTGGGCCACCAGCAGGAGCCGCCCGGCGGACCGCGCCGCGTCGACCATGCGTTGGCCGTCTTCGACCGTGAGGGCGATGGGCTTTTCGCAGACGACCTGGCGGCCGGCCGCAAAGGCCGCGAGCGCGGTTGTGCAGTGCCGGTCGGTCGGCAGGCAGACGTCCACGACATCGGCGGGCACCTGCAGCAGGCGGTCCAGATCCGTGACCGCCTCGGCCCCGACGCGTTCGGCCAGGGCCTGGGCCCGCGCGGCCGTGCGCGAATAGACGGCCACCACCCGGACATCGGGCAGCGCGGCCCAGCGGATCGCATGCGTTTCCCCCATGAACCCGGCCCCCGCCACCGCCACCCGCAGCACCGTGCATCCCCCCGCTGCCCTGCTCTTGGCGGCCAGGGGGCCGGCCCCCTGCCGCAGTCGGTCAGTTGCGGCGGTTCAGGGTGCCGCCCTCCAGCCACAGGGGGCGGCGACAGTGCGGACAGGTGAGCGGCTGGCGCCACCACAGACGAAGGACGCCGATCGGGGTGCCGCAGTATGGGCAGGGAGCGGGCGCCTCCCGAGGGTATGGGGAGATCCACGCCAGAAGTGCGGCCAGACCGCCGGCCGGCATGAGCAGCAGACCGCCGTAGAAAAACGGCGGCACGGCCCATTGCAGCGGCCGCCACATCAGGAGGGATGCGCCGGTGAGCCAGAGTGCGAGGCCGATCGTGGCCAACCGCAGCCAGACCCGCACCCAGCCGATGCGCAGTCCGAGTTGATCGCGCAGGTCGGGCCGCCGTGCCGGCGGCTGCCTTCGTTTCGTGCCCCGCACCGATGTCCCTCCGCCCTTGCGCCGCCGTGCCGTCGAGGCTATCATGCGCGCGGGAGTAGCAGGAAGACTGGTGTCGCCCCCGGTCTTCAAAATCGGTGGGGGGCGCGTGCGTCCCCGGTGGGTTCGATTCCCACCTACTCCCGCCAAACGTGATGGAAAAACACGCATGGATCGCCAAAGACTGGGGTCGTCTTGGCACCGACCCACCGAACACGCGCGCCAAGTCCCCCGATCAGGGGCCGGCCGCCGGGCGTGGGCCGGGACGGCGCGCGGTCGGCGGCCGAGGCGTGTCCGTCCCGCGCGTCGCGCGTCTGGGCTGGGGGACGTTGGTAGGGCCGCGCCGGCGGCTGGACGTGTGCTCTCCTGTGCGCCGCGAACGTTTACGCTCTTGCGGCGTCCCCGGTGCGGCCCAGGACGTTCGTCTGTCCGCAACCGGCGAAACGGGGAGGGAAGCGGAAATGGTTCCGTCGCCTGAAGGTGGCGGTCTGCCCGCCGCGCGTTCATGAGCGCCTGCTTTGTTGGTGTCGACGGTGGGGGCAGTCGCACGCGCGTGGCCGTGGTGGACGGCGGCGGCCATCTGCGCGGTTTTGCCGAATCCGGCGGATGCAATCCGGAGTGGTTGCCGCAGGAAGCGTGCCGGGATCACCTGCTTGGCGCGGTCCGGGACGCCTTCGCCGACGTTGGGCACGAGCCGCGGGCGGTCCGGGGCGTGGTCGCCGCCATCGCCGGGGTGCAGCGGCCGGAGGATGGGCGCTGGGTGCGGGACGCGCTGGCATCCGTCGGATGGACATCTGCGGTGACGTGCGTGAACGACCGGGTGGCGGCACAACGAGGGTCCTTGCTGGGAGATCCGGGGGTGGTGGCCATCGCCGGCACCGGCATGGTCACCTCGGCCGTCACGGAGACCGGGCGCGAGGTGCTCACCTGGCAGTTGGGAAGTGGTGGTGCCCTGGGTGCCGTGGCGTTGGTGCGGCAGTTCCTGGCCCGCGTCGGCGCCGAGGAGGACGGCGCCGACGACGCGCCGTTGGTGGAAGCGATGTTCGTTTCCCTGGGGGTCGGGGATCGCGCGGCCCTGCGCGAGGCGCTTTGGCAGGGAAAGGCGCGTCCGTCTGAACTGGCGGCGTTGGCACCGCTTGTGACCGCGGCGGCCGAGCTCGGCGTGCCGCTCGCCGGGGCGGTGTGCGCCGACGCGGTGCAGATGGCGGTTCGCGGTATCCGCCTGGTCGGCTATTGCGTCCGGTCGGAGCGCATACCGGTGGTGCTGATCGGCGGCGTCATTCGCAGCGGGGTGATGCGCCGTGGTATCGAGGCGGGGCTGACGGTGCCGGGCTCCCGGTTGGAACTCAGGGAGCCCGTCCTGCCTCCGGTCGGCGGGGCGGCCGTGCTCTGCCTGGAAGGCTTGGTGGGTCCGGTTCCGTCCGACGTGGCGGAACGTCTGGGCGCCGAACTGACCGCCCGTTGCCCCGCCTGAATGCCACGACCCAGCGGACGGCAGGGTGCCCTCGGCCGGACGCCCGCGCCTGCCCGCCTACAGATAGCGGATGAAGTATTCGCCTTCGGCCACCAGACCGAGCGAGCGGTAGAGCTGGTGGGCGGCGTGGCGGCTGCGGCCCGACTCAAGGGTCATGCTCCAGCACCCCTGGGCCTGAGCCATGGCGATCGCCTGGGACAGGAGCGCCTTGCCGATTCCGCGGCCGCGATGGGGGGTGGTGACGATCAGGTCTGGAACCCATGCCTGAAGTTGCGTACGGTTCAGGCGCTCGCGGAGCTCAAACGACATGAAACCGACCACGACCCCGTCGATTTCCGCCACATGGGCGGCGGTCCCCGGTCGTGCCAGTTGCCGCTCATAGACGCGTCGTGCGCCAGCGGTGGTGTCCGCAGTCAACGCCGGGCGGCCCAGTTCGCCCAGCAGGGCGGCGACGGCCGTGAAGTCTGCCGCGGTGGCCGGCCGCACACGCGCGGCAGCAGGCGATGCGGCCACACGAACCCTCCTTGCGCGCGTGTACACGGGTGATGCGGGCGGGGCCCGGGCGGCTTGGCATGCGCGCCTGTGGGGGCTTGGCCATCCGCGTCCGGGGGATTCGCCCTGGCCACGAGGGGTTCCTCTCGATACGACCCGGCTGCTCCGGGACAAACGCTCCGCGGATGCCATCGGCCCGACCCCGCAGCCCGGGGCCCCGCGGCGGGGGAACCGGGTACCCAGACCGTGCCTTGGTGCGGCCACCGAAGCAGGGTCTCGGTGCGGGGCGGTCCCGTTGGCCGCGGCCTGGAGGTGGCCTCCGCCGTGGGGCAGGGGCGGTGGCGGGCCGCCGGTGCATGCCGGTCTGTCGGGACGGACGGGCCGATGGATAGATGGGCGGCGATGCGGCCCGAGCGGGTCGGTGCCGGAGGCGGGTGGTTCGCGGATGTGGTTGCGTGCCATGGATCGGGCGGGTTTGCCGTGGCGGATGTGCTGCTGATCGCCTTGGACGTGGTGCGCCTCGGGGATGGGGGCGCGCGACCGCCTTCAGCCTGTCTTTGCCTGCGGTTCGTTGTCCACGTTGCTGGCCGGCCTGGCGTATGACGCAAGCGGCACCGGGGTGACGGTCTTGGTGGGTGCTTGTTTGGCGCTGATGTATGGGGGGGGCTGGCTGTGCGGCTCTCGCCTGCCCCCGATCGGACGGGCGATCGCCGCGATCTACCTGCTCGAAGGCGTGCGCGCTACGATTTTCGCGCTGGCCGGCGCCGATCCGGTGCTGCGGGCCGGTGACGCGCTGGACGGCCTGTTGCTGTTTGGTGCCCTGTATATCCTTGCGGGCTCCGGCCGCCGCCTGCGCCGTCGTTCGTCGCGCTCAGCCCCCGCAACGGCGCCCGTGTGAACGCCGACGGATGGCGGTTCACCCCGGTAACCGAACGCCGGACCAGTTCCCGGCGACCCCCCGCTGTTATAACACGACGGGCCCAAGGGGCAGGGATTGGGCTTGACGGGATAGAACACGTGCCCACGCCGCCTGCGGGCGGCCGCCGGGGTCCAGACGTGCGTACGTGTGGATGGTGGAGACCGTGGGGGATGTGGTGGCGCGAATCGCGGCCGAGGTGGCCGGGGACGCCGACGGTGTGGTCGCCAAGGCGGCGGCGCTGGTACGGTGGGTGCATGGCCACGTCGTTTGGATGGAATCGAAGGTCGGTCTGCCCCGCTCGGTGTCCCGCGTGCTGGCCGATGGTTTCGGCTCGTGTGGCGACATCAACCATGTCCTGTGGGGACTCTGTGAAACCCAAGGGATCGTCGTGCGAACGGTCTTCGAGGTGGGCCTGCTGGCGCCCAATGCCCTGCGGGGGGCCTTTGCGGCGCGCGAGGTGCAGCGGCGCGGGGACCGGGCCTCGCTGAACGGGTCTCGCCACGGCGAATACCGCTGGCTGGAGATCGGTACGGAATCCGGAGACTGGATTCCCGCCGATCCGTGTCTGGGTGTCTGCGGCCTGGATGCCTGGGTGCGGGCCCGCCTGATCCGGACCGGTTCCAACGCCGCCGCCGGCTGCGGGGACCGCCTGCCGCTGCTCCCCCTGGCGCTGGTCCTGGTGCGCGATCACGGCTGCGTGGGCCGTTCCGAGCCCTACCTGGTCGAGGGTTGGGATGCGGTGCACTCGGGAGGACTGCGTCGCCTGCCCGGGTGGCCGGCGTGGCGGCGGGCGGTGTGCAGCGTGGAACCGCTCGTACTTGGGGCCATGGATGGCAGGGTCAATCTGCACCGCCACCTGGGCCGCCTGGCCGACACGGTCGCCGCCTACCGCGCCCTTTGCTCCCAGGCCCGGTCCGTGGGGGGGCGCGCGCCGCTGCGGGTGGCGGATGCGGTTCGATCTTAGCCCAACCCAACCCAGCCCAGAGGGGCATCCATAGTGGCTCGGAGACGAACATGAGGAAGGCGCTACGGTTGAACCACGACGGGGTGTCCTCCTGCGAGTACCACGTGGTGTGGTCTCCCAAGTGGCGCCGCAAGGTGCTCATCGACGGCGTCGACGCGTGACCAAAGGGCAGTCTCCCCTCTGTGGTTGCGGAACGGGGTGCGGCCGAGATCGAGACGGAGGTCATGCCAGGTCGGAGTTCGCTCACGAGGCGCACGGCGATCCGTCAGGGGGCGAGGGCGGCTGGTCAACGGTGCGCTCGTGTTACCTCTGATGCGCCGCAGTATTCTCGGCGAACAGTGCATGGGCCAGGCTGATGGTACCGTCGATCCGCACCAGCCACAGAGACAGTACGAACGCGAGACTCACCAGGACGGCGAGGACGGCTGTCCATAATACCCGGCGGTCGTCGGGCGGGCCCCACCCGGCGCGGATCACGCGGAACCGGTGCCGTCCAGAATGTATGTCGGTACGCTCCCTTTCAAGCGGCGAATGCGGTATCCCGTTGCGACATGGCCCTGAAGGTCCATTCGCTCCGGCCCGAAGATCAGCAGCATGCAGCCGAGGTCCTCCACAAGACTGAGGAGTCGGTCGCGTAGGCCGGCGTCGATATTCCCCACGACGTCGTCGAGAATCAGTATTCCGGGCCGCGCGGCCAACGCCCGGATCGCGCAGACATACAGCTCCTCGCCCCGAGACAGGCCGCGCTCCGGCCCCATCCTCGTCATCTCACCGTCCCGGAGGCGGTCTCCCCACGGTTCACCGGAAAAGGCGTCGCGCATCAACGTCCGCGCGCTGGCCGCGTCGCGGGCCCCGCGCATGACGTTAGACAGCAGTGACCCACTGGTTACGGTGGTCTGGGCGCCGACCTTGGCCACCAAACGGCTGGGGTCGCAGACGGCACCCCGCCCGTCCCGGATCACCAAATCGCCATGGAACCGGCTTCTGTCGGCGCCGGCCAACAGGCTGGCGAGAGACGTCTTTCCACACCCGTTCGGCCCTACGATCTCGTGGGTGCCACCGGGCCCGAAGATCAAGTCGTCCGCCCGCAGGACAGGACCCCGCACACCCGATTCATGGTACAGGGCTACGTTGCGCATGTGGACGGTGTACGGTGGGGCCCACTCCCCACCTCCGGCGCTGCGTCCGGGAACGCGAATGGTGTGTGGCAGTTCGGACGCCCTCGCCCAGCGCAGAAGGCGCTCGAAGTCGGCGCTGGCGGCGATCACTTGGAGCACGGCGCCTCGCAACTCAGCGAGCGGGACGTTGAGCGTTGAGAAATAGGCCAGGAGTGCTATGAAGGTTCCCACCCCGATTCGCCCCTGGATCGCAGCAAGCGCCAGAAAAGCCGTCAGGGCCTGCTGGGTAAGGGCGGACGAGGTGTTGCCGATCGCTGCGTTGGCCACCTTGGCGCGCCAGTCCATGTCATTGAGCCGCGAATAGAACTGCAGGCGCCGTCCGGCCAGAGCCGAGGTGTTGCGCCGAAGGACGCCGTTGCGGTACGCGTCACGATCACCGGCTACCTCCTCAAGCAGCTGCAGGTACGACGCGTTGGACCGGATGTGTGCCCGGCGCAGCCGAACGCGGTTGAGCACGATGCGGTTTTGAAGCACGTTTTGCAGCCCGAAGAGGACTGCTGCGACGAGGAGCAGGTATGGGTCGGCGCGCCAGGTGATGACGGCGACGAACCCCAGCCGGACGAGGCCTTCCAGAATGTTCTCTGGCACGTAGACGACGCCCAGGACCTTCGTGATGTCCGTCGAGAAGGTGACTCCCACGTCCCCCGCGCTGAGCGCGGCGTCCGGTATCCGGTTGAAAAAGTGCAGCAGCAGGCGGCCACGCATCCGGAGGTGCATGTGCAGACTGAGTCGGCTGGCCGCTTCTCGCGCCACCATGGTGACCAGGGTCGTGGCCAGGGCGAAGATCAGTAGCGGGATCAGCGGCCGCAGGGAGCGCGGTATGATGACCAGATCGATCACGGCACGCATGTAAAGGGGCAGAAGCAGTCCGAGGAGCACCTGGATCGCCGTAAGCAAGAGCATCAGGGCATATGTGCCCGCTTCGGGCGCCAGCAGCGCCTGGCCCAAGGCTACGTACCGCTGCACGTTGGGCCGTGTGACCCTCGTCTTGCCGATAGGGGATCACCCCTGTAACTGCAAGCTTGTCAGTGTTTTCGGGCGGGCTGCGGATGCGCCCCATCTTACGGCAGCCAGGCGTGAAGGAATAGACTGACATTTCTGGCGTGGTTGTGCTATACTGTCTGCGAGAGATGCAGGGCCTTCGCCCAGCACTTGGTCTGGGTCCGGACCCTTCCCCTGGACCTCGATGCCTGCGTCGACACGTGGCCAGGCCACAACTCGCAGACTGCATGTTCACTGTTCCACTATTCGACGATACTGCCCGGTACGGCACAACACGACTCGCACAGGCGCCGGTTGGCGGGGGCGTGCCGCTTTGTCGGTGCGGCCCCGCCTGCGTCGAGTGTTGCGGTGCCATCCACTCCCACCCGTCCGCCTGCGGGCCCGGCCGGTTCCGCCCGCGCCGTTCCAGCGGATACCGTGCGTCTGTGTGGCGGCGGCTTCACCCGGTCACCGCGCCGCCATGCACTGCGATAGATCACCTGCGCTTGGCCGCCGCGCACCCGACGCGGGCGGCTCCCGTCGGCCCGGGCGAGAAGGCGCGGCGGCACTCCCGCAGATGGCCGCATAGCATGTCTTGCGTCAGGAGGCGACCACGGTGCACAAGCGCCCTTGCCCGAAGTTCGGCGACGCGCGCGTGAAGGCCTGGGATCTGAACACGCTGTCGCTCTCCGCGGGGCTGGCCATCCAGGGCAACCGGCTGACCACATCGGTGGCTCCGCTGAACAGCGTGTGGTTTACGGCCGCGACGACCTCGATGGTCAACGACCACGGTATTTTGGGCAACCTGGATCCGGAGGACAACATCATCCGGACGTGGGATGTGGATACCCGCCTGGGTTTCGCTACGGGAATCGGCGCCAACTACCTCGACCAAGATGACGGTGCGGTGTGGGTGTCCTCGGCGTTGCCCGTCGTGCACCGCGTCGACCCGGTGGCTCGGGGGCAGTGGACCTGGACCCTGCCGGTGAATCCCACGACGTCCACCCTGCGCGGGATCCGGGTGGCCCCCGATAACGCCGTCTTCATCTCCATGGAGAGCGGCACGGGGCCGGGATCCATCCTGCGCCTCGACCCGACGACCGACACCCTGACCAGATACACCCTGCCAACGGAGTCCGCCCCGTTCGACGGCCGCTTCGGCCCCGACGGCGAGTTCTTCTTCTGCGAGTTTTCGACCAACCGCATCGCCCGGCTCAATCCGAATACCGGCGATCTGGTCGAGTATCCGTTGCCGGACGGCGGCAACCCGCTCCGGCTCTTCGTCGTCGCCGACGGTGCGGTCTGGTTCGTGGACCAAAAACAGGTCGGCCGTCTGGATCCGGCGACCGGCGCGCTTGTGACCTATGCCAAAGCGGGGGTCGTGCCGCAGGCCCTCACTCCGGTCTCCTGCGGCCGCTTTCCGCCGCTGTGGGGGCTGGCCGACGGTGAGCCATTCGTCGATGTGCTCTGCGGTCCACCGGAGCGACCTGTGTTCACATCGGAAGCTGCGCGGTCGCAGGTGCAGCGCACGAGCATCTCCATCACGCCGGCGCCGAGCCGGCCGAACCTGGCGCAGGCCGAAGTGATCCCGGGGTGCACGGAGGTCGAGCCGGTCGATCCACCTGAGTTCGTCCGCTACGGGACGGAGACGCCGACGTTTGCCGTGACGGAATACGAGCGGTCGCTGTACGCTACGGGCGCCGACTTTCTGAGATCGATCTTCCGGCTCTACCAGATACAGTTCTGCGTGCTCCGTCCGTAGGGGATCGCGCGGCGGCGGGCGGTTCGCGCCGTCACCCTTCAGGCGCGCACGGTTGGCTGAGGGCGTTGGTGCTGGGCCCGCCGGCAACCCGGTGCGCAAACGGGTTCGGCCGCTGCAGCTGCACATACCAGCGGGTGCGCAGCCGGACCTGCCGCCAGCGCCTGACCCGACCGCCGCAAACGGGGGATGGCGGCCCGCGTCTCACCTTCGTTGTCGGAGCCTGTCTGGAGCTTTCCGACTCAGCCCGCCGGTCGCACCCAGGCGCGCAACCGTTCGGCCTCTTGCCGCAGGGCCCTTTCCACGTCGTTCAGCCGCGAAATGGCGGCGTCGAGTTGGGCGAGCCGCTCGGTGTCCGTGGGTTGGTCGCCGACCACGCCGCTGGTTGCTTGAAAAAGCGCCTGCGCCGTCGCCCGCTCCAGCAACAGGGGGCGCAACCGTTGTTCGATCCGCTCGCGGCGGCGGCGCGCCACCCGAAGGCGCGACTGCGCGTGCAACGCGGTTTCGCCCCCTCCGCACCGGGTCATGCGATCGTATACGGCGCGACGTGACCCGCCTCCTGGCTTCCGCACACGGGTGTGGGGATGCCGCCAGGGAATGGCGCCTCGGCGGGCGAAGCGGTGTCGTGCCCCGGAGAAGGTCGGCCCGACATGGTGCTTACGACGCTCGGTACCAGAGGCCGCCAGCAGCCGCAGGGGGCGGGGGATGGACATGGGTGTGGGCGGCGCGCGCGACTGGCGCCAGGCCCAGGAGCAGTTGGTTCGGCACCTGGTCGGGCAGCGCGGCCTGCGTTCGCCTGAGGTGATCGAGGCCTTTCGCACGGTGCCCCGCCATTACTTCCTGCCCGATAGTGCGGTGGATTTGGCGTATCAGGATCAGTCCGTGCCCACCCTGATGCACGAACAGGAAATCCTCAGCGTGGCCGAGCAGCCGGCCGTGGTCGCCCTGGTCGCCGAACGCCTGGCGTTGCGGCCCGGGATGCGGTTGCTGGAGATAGGCGGGGGTACGGGCTTTGCCGCCTCGGTCTACGCCGTGCTCGCGGGTCCGGAATGCGTGGTCTGCATGGACGTGGTCGCCGGGGCCTGCGCCGCCGCCAGGGAGAACCTGCTGCGTGTCGGCCAGGCGGGGGTGCGGGTGGTCTGGGCCGACGGTACCTTCGGGTATGCCGAGGGGGCGCCCTACGAGCGTATGGTTCTGGCGGCCGCCACGACCGATATCTCGCTCAGTTGGGTGCGTCAACTGCGCCCCGAGGGTCGGTTGGTGGTGCCTCTGGTGTTGGCGGGCGCCGATTGCCTTGTGACCTTCCGGCGGCGGGCCGCGTCGGAGGTTTTGGATGCCATCGCGCTGGATCCGGTCCGCTTCGTGCCCATGCGCGGCCCGTTTGCCTGCCCGCCGGTCCGGCGGGCGCTGTCCGGCGGCTGGCAGTTGCAGGCCCAGCATGCGGCGGACTTTGACGCGGAACGCCTGGAGGCGCTGCTGAACGACCCAACGCCGCCACGGCCGCTGGCGGGGGCGGTGCGGGCCGAGGACGCCTGGTGCCTCCCGCTGGTTGTCGCCGGCGCCCACGGCCGTTGGCGGGTGGCGGTGGTCGAGCGCGACCGGCCCGGAGAATCGAACGCCAGGGGCGTGGTCGCGTGGGATCCGGTCCACGGGGGCACGGTGGCCCTGATTGGGCGTCTGGCGGCAGGGGCGGACTCCGTGGGCTTCGGTTTGCGGGGTGCGCCGCGGCTCGCCGGTTTGCTTGCCGAGACGTTCGACGCCTGGCGCCGCGCTCCGGGAGCCGCCGGCGTGGGTGTGACCGCCGTGCCGCGGGCGATCGGGGCGCCCAGCAGCGACGACGGCAGCGGCCTGGCCTACCGCTTCGACATCGCCTGGACCCCGCGGCCCGCCTGAGGCCTCCGGAGCTGCAGGCGCCGGCCGGGAAGGTGCGTCCGGTGGAAAAGGGGGATGGCCTGTGCACACTTCCGGACCCGCTGGGCGCGTCGGTTGCGGGGTGCGGCTTGGGCGACGGCCGCCGCGGTGGCTGTAGGGGGGGACGGGACGGGGAACGTCGCCGAGCAACTGCTCGCGGTGGCCGCCTGGCTGCGCGGCCGCTACGAGTCGGCGCCGCCTGCGGAACTGGCCATGCTGGCGGCGGTCATCGGCTACCTGGAAACGCTTGCCGAGCAGGCGGCGCCGTCTCAGGCGCCGGAGGGGGAGGAGGAGGACCCCCAGGCGGGTCCGGCGGTCCAGCCCCACTGGAGCCAGGCAGTGGACGGGGGATCGCCCTTGCGGGGGGTGTTTCGCGAGACCGCGGCGGGCGGTACGGTCACGGACGAGACGGGTGAGGTCCGTGAACTTCCCCACGTGGTGGTCGCGGCGGCCGGCCTGCGCCACGGAGACCGTGTGGGCATCCGTCCGTTGGACGATCCGCGCGGCAACTGCTACTACACCCGCACCGGCGCAACGGCCCCGGTGGGCCCAAGCCGGGTGCGGGAGGGCGTCGGGGTGTTGTCCCGGGAGGGCCCGCACCTGCGCGTGGCCGTGGACGGCCGGATTCTGCGGGCCGTCGCCGCCCATCCCCACCTGGGGGCGCTCAACGACGGTGCGCCGGTGAGCGTGCGCTACGAGCCGGAGACCTCCGGGCGGGCGGATCCGGTGGCGTACGTGGTGCGGGTCCACGAGGCCGCCCAAGCGCCGGCTGTGCCCGCCGTCCGTCGCTCCCTGCGGCCCCTGCGGCCGGCGGAGGAGACGGCAGCGATGGGCGAGGCGGCTGGGCCTGCGGCGGCCACCCCGGTGGAGCGGGCGTTGCCGCGCATTCTGATCGTCGGGGGCCACCCTCGCGCCCGGCTGCACTACGGTCAGGCCATGGACGGTGTGGCGCATGTCGAGTGGGTTCACGGGCAGCGGGTGACCCCTTCCCTGCGGCGCCGGGTGGAGACGGCGCGGGCGATCGTGTTGGTGACCCAGCACATGACCCATCCGGTTTCCAACTACATCATGCGCGTGCTGCGCGAGACGCACAAACCGTGCATCCATGCCCGGTCCCAGAACCACTCGGGGCTGGCGCGCCAGATCGTCGACGAGTTGCTGCCGCAGTTGGACGCCGACGCCGCGCCACCCCCGCCCGGACCGCAGGCCTGAGATCTGCGGGCGCACCGCGGCGGAAGGTCCATTCAGCGGCGACACTCCGGTCTTCCGGGCCTGTCGCGGTGGCCCTTAGGTCGTTTTGATGGAAGACGCGCGGCGCAACCTCCCGGTGCTTCCTGCGTGGGGGTGCGCCAAGAAATGGTCTGCGGGCGAAGCGGCGTTGCCGTTTGGTTGCCCATCTTCGACCGGGGGTGTGGGGGTGGAGGCGACGACGCGGGATTTGGCGCTCATCGGGGGCGGCCCGGGCGGGCTGTATGCGGCGTTCTATGCGGGGCTGCGGGGCATGAGCGTCTCCCTGTTCGAGGCACTCCCCTTCCTGGGTGGCCAGGTGGCCGCGTTGTATCCGGAAAAGGCGATCTTCGACATCGGCGGGTTTCCGCGCATCGGCGGAGCGGAACTGGTCGCGCGGCTGGAGGAGCAGGCCCTGCAGGCCGACCCCGATCTGCACCTGGGGGAGGAGGTTACGGGGCTCGAGCGGGACGCCGCCGGGGTGCGCCTGACCACGGCCCGTGGGGAATACCGCGCCCGCGCCGTGCTGCTGACCACCGGCGTGGGCCGCTTCACGCCCCGGCCCCTGGGTGTTCCTGCCGTCGATGGCTGGCACGGCTCCGGGGTCACGCACACCCTGCGCCAGGCGGAGCGGTTCGGCGGTCAGCCTTGTCTGGTGGTCGGCGGCGGGGATTCGGCGCTCGATTGGGCGGCCGAACTGGCGGAAGCCGGCGCACGCGTCACCGTCGTCCACCGCCGCGACCAGTTTCGGGCCGTGGAGGCATCCCTGCGCCGTGCCGAGGCCTGCGGCGTCACGCTGCGTCGCTCGTGCACCCTGGAGACCATCCGCGGGGTGCAGGGGCCGGAATCGGTGGTGCTGCGCGACCTCCGGTCCGGTGCGCGCGAGGAGCTGGCCTGCGCGGCGGTGGTGCTTGCCCTCGGATACACCGCCGACCTTTCCGCCCTGCGGTCCTGGGGGTTGCCCTTGGACGGGCGCGGCGTGCTGGTGACGCCGGACACGATGGCCGTGGCCCCCGGCGTCTACGCGGCGGGCGACATCGCCTCGTACCCCGGCAAGCTGAAGCTGATCGCGACGGCCTTTGCCGAGGCGGCGCTCGCGGTGAGCGCGTGCAAACAGGGGCTCGATCCCGCGTCGCGGTTCCAGGCCGGCCATTCCAGCGACCACACCGCGGGCGCGCCGGCCATTTCCGGGCGTGGCGGTGGCGACCATGGATGAGCTGCGCCGCTTCCGCCGCTTGGCCTGGTGGACCAGCGCGGCCACCTTTGGCCTGATTCTGGTGGGCGCGGCCACGATGGCGAGCGATTCGGGGCTGGCCTGTAGCAACTGGCCCCTATGCCACAGCGGCCAACTGTGGCCGGCCCTGGTCGGCGGGGTGATCCTGGAGTGGGGCCACCGCATGGGGGCGCTGGCGGTGACGGTGGTCACCATGCTGGCCGCGCGAGCCGGGAACGGCCTGCCTCCCGCCAGCGGTCCCTGGCGGCGCGGGTCGTGGGTGGCCCTGCTGCTCTTGGCGCTGCAGATCGGGCTCGGCGGCCTGGCGATCGACACGCGCCTGGCAACCCTCGTGGTCGTGGTGCACGACGGGATGGGGACCGCCTTTCTCTGCCTCTGGGTGGGGTTGGCCGTGTTGGCGGGCGAACGCGGGCGCGTGGAATCGGGCGGCGCGCCGCGGCCTTCGGCGCGCAACTGAGCGTGCCGGGTTCCCCGCCGCTCAATACCCCGCCTGAAGGTCGACGACGTTGCACAGGGGCTCGTCGGCGCAGTAGCGGGTGAGGTTTTTCGCAAACAGGGCCAGGCCCCGTTCGGGGTTGTCGGGGCGGTCCCCGGCGCTGTGGGCCGTCATCAGCAGATGCGGTGTCGACCATAGCGGGCTGTCGGGCGGCAGCGGCTCCCGCGGGGTGCAGTCCAGGCCCGCGGCGGCCGGGCGACCGGCGCGCAGGGCGGCATCCAGGGCGTGTTCCACGATGAGGTCGCCGCGCCCGACGTTGATGAGCACGGATCCGGGCCGCATGGCGGCCAAGGCGTCCGCATCCAGCCAGCCGCGCGTTTCGGGTGTCGATGGCAGGGCGCCGATGACGACGTCGCATTCCCGCAACAGGGTCAGCAGGTCTGCCCGCGCGGCCCCCAGCACGCGGGTGCAGGGAGCCTGCGGTCGGGGGTGGGCGCGCAGGCCCCAGACCTCCATCCCCAGCGCATGGCCGCAGGTGGCGACGGCGCAGCCGATGGACCCCAGACCCAATACACCGAGGCGGCGGCCGGCGAGGGCTTCACCGGGGAAGCCCTGCCAGCGGTGGGCGTCCTGCGCGCGGACGGCATCCGGGATGCGCCGGGTCAGTGCCAAAAGCAGGGCGAAGGCGTGTTCCGTGCACACCTCCGCATACATGCCGCGGGCGTTGGTCAGCCCCACGCCGGCTGCGGCCAGGGCCGAAAGGGGAAGGCCGTCCACCCCGGCGCTGACCACCTGGATCCAGCGCAGCCGCGGTGCCGCGCGCACTTGATCCGCAGAGAGCCGGCCGTAGAGCACCTCGATCTCCGGCAGCACCGCCGCGAACTCCGTGGCTGAGCCGAAGCGCCGCAGTTCCGCGGTTCGTCCCCCGGCCGCCGCCGCCGCGGCGATGGTCCGCAACTGGTCCGCCGTGAGGCGCGCAGGAACGCCGATCATCAGCGGCGGCCGAGTGCTTGTCGCGATCGGGCGGTTGGTGGCGTGGGCGTCCGGTCCAGCGTCGGCCGTATCCGTCCGCCCGACCAAGCCGTCGCCCCCTTCTGCCCCTCCCTTCCGTGTGGAGGGTGCGCCAACCGACGCACGTAGGCTGCCCCGCGTGCGCGTTCGGACCCCGACGGGAGGCGTTTGCCTCCGCCGCGGAGATCCCTGCCTGGGCGGCCCGTCGGTCGCGCGCTCGCTCCCGCCTTCAGGAGGTTGAGCGTGTCGCGGCACGAAGTCGTCGTAGGAAGGGCAAGGGGTTTTTGCCGATGGTCGGCCGATTGGTGGAAGGAGGGGCGGCGGATGCGCGTCGCGCTGCATGCCGGGCTGCGGGCGGGTGGCCTGTTGGTCTGGGCCGAGGAGGCCCGGTCGCAGACGCCCGCAAAGGCGCAGGCAAGACCGGCCCGCGGGGTTCCCCCTGCGTACGGGCTTGCGGGGGACCGGCTCGCCGAGGTCGTGGGCGGGGCGTGTCCAGACCTCGGCTTTGAGGCGTTCCGCCCCGGAGACGCGATCGCCTGGTTGCCGACCGGTTGCGACGGGCTCCCCCTGCCGTGCGACGAGGCGTTCGGGGACGCCCCCGTGGGCCCGGTTGGGTTGGCGCCGTGGCGGGTGGAGGGGATCGACGTGCCCGTCGGTCCCGCGATGCGTCTGTTTGCGGCCTGCGCCGGGCGGGAGCGGTTGACGCCGGGGCTCTGGCTGGGTCCGGACGTGCGCTATTGGGCCGAGGCGTTGCGGCGTATGGCCTGGTTGGCGCGCGGCGGGTTGCTGCTGCCTGGTCTGCGATCCGTCGACGGCACCTGGCGCGCCACCTGGGAGCCCGTGCTGTCGGGTCGGGCCGGCCGCGCTCTGACCCAACTGGCGACCTCCATGCCCGCGGCCTGCCGCGCCCTGGGCGGCGATGCCGCGGCGGCGCCCGCGCCGGCGGCCGCCAGCGTGTTGACGACGTTTCTTGGGCTGGTGGCGGATCATCTGCCCCGCGCGCCCGCGGCGGTGGCGCCGGTGGGGCCAAGCGGCCACGACCAGTGGCTGGCGGCCCTGTGCGGCCCGGACGGCGCGCTCGAGGTGAGCGAACGCGAAGGCAACGCCGTGCGGGATGCCGCTCGGACCTGGGCGGCCCCGCTGCAGGCGGTCGCGGGCGACTACCGCCTGTGTTTTCGACTCGAAGAGCCGCACGAGGATGCGGCCGCGGCCGAAGTGGCCGGGTCGGCAGACGGCGCGGGTGCCCCGAGTACCGCGGGGGCGTGGCGCGTTCGCTATCTGCTGCAGGCCAACGACGACCCCAGCCTGTTGCTCGAAGCGTCGCGGATTTGGCGACCGCGCCGGGGTGAGCCGGCGCCGCGCGAGGCGCTGCTATCCGGACTGGGGCGGGCGGCGGCGCTCTGCGCGGAGGTGGCCGAAAGCCTGCACGCGCAGGCGCCGGAGGGGTTCGAACTGGATGCCGCCGGCGCCCATGGCTTTCTGGAGCGGACCGCCTGGGTGTTGGAAGAGGCTGGGTTCGGGGTCTTGCTGCCGTCCTGGTGGACGGGGTCCCGCGATCGGCACCGCCTGACGCTGCATGCAACGGCGCGTCCCATGGCGGCGGCCGCAGGCCTGGGTGTCGCTGCGGTGGTGAACTTCGACTGGGAGGTGGCGCTGGGTCAGGAGGTGCTGACGCGCCAGGAACTGGAGGCGCTGGCGCGGCTGAAGGCGCCCCTGGTGCGTTTGCGGGGCCGCTGGGTGCAGGTCAGCGCCCAGGAGATTCGTGCGGCGCTTGCGGCCCAGGCGGGTCGGCTGGCCCAGCGCGGCACGCTGGCTCAGGTTCTGCGGCTGTCGGCCGGTGCCGAGGCCGGGGCGGATCTCGCCGGCCTGCCGGTGGCGGCCGTGCGCGCCGAGGGCTGGATTCGCGAGGCGGTCGACCGCCTGAGCGATCCCGGATCGTCCGGCGGTGCGCCGCCGGGCGTGCCCGAGGGTCTGCGGGCGACGCTGCGCCCCTATCAGTATCGCGGCTACACCTGGCTGCACCGGCTGGCCGCGTGGGGTATGGGCGCGTGTTTGGCCGACGACATGGGGCTGGGCAAGACGGTCCAGACCCTGGCGCTGCTGCAGCAGGACCGCCAGGAGGGGGCAGAGGCGCCCTCGCTGCTGGTTTGCCCGACGTCCCTGGTCGGCAACTGGCTGCGCGAGGCCGCGCGCTTCGCCCCCGATCTGGCGGTGATGGCGCACCACGGCCCGGGGCGCCTGCGCGCCGAGGCCTTCGCGACGGCCGGCCGGCGCCAGGCGCTGGTCATCACCACCTACCCGCTGGTGCCGCGCGACCTGGCGGACATCGCCGCCGTTCGCTGGCGGGGCGTGATTTTGGACGAGGCCCAGAACGTCAAGAATGCCGGGACCCACCAGGCTCGAGCCGTGCGCTCGCTCGCCTGTGATTGGCGCGTGGCCCTGACGGGTACCCCGGTGGAAAACAGCGTCGGAGACCTTTGGGCGTTGATGGACTTCCTCAACCCCGGGCTGCTCGGCGGCCAGGCGGAGTTTCGCCGCACGTTTTTCATGCCGATCCAGGGCGCCGGCGACCCGGAGGCGACGGCGCGGCTGCGCAGGCTGACGGGGCCGTTCGTGCTGAGGCGCCTGAAGACGGATCCGGATGTGGCGCCCGACCTGCCGGCGAAGATGGAGGCGCCGGTGTATTGCACCCTGACGGCCGAGCAGGCGACCCTCTACCGGGCGGTGGTGGCGGATCTGGAGGCCGGGATGCAGAATCTGGAGGGTGAGGGCGGGATCGAGCGGCGCGGGCTGATTCTGGCCGCACTCAGCAAGCTCAAGCAGGTGTGCAACCATCCGGCGCACCTGCTGCGCGACCGTTCGGAATTGCATGGACGCTCAGGCAAGCTCGATCGGTTGAGCGAGATGCTGGAGGAGGTGGTGGCCACCCCGACGGACGCGGCCCTGGTCTTCACGCAGTTCGCCGAGATGGGCCGGTTGCTGCAGCGCCACCTCGAGGAGACCCTCGGGATGGAGGTCTCCTTTCTGCACGGCGGGGTGCCGCGCCTGGAGCGCGAACGGCTCGTCGAGCGGTTCCAAAGACCACAGGGCCCGCGGGTGCTGGTGCTGTCCCTGAAGGCGGGCGGCACCGGACTCAACCTGACCCGGGCCAACTTCGTCTTCCATTTCGACCGTTGGTGGAACCCGGCGGTGGAGGACCAGGCGACGGACCGCGCCTACCGGATCGGCCAGACCCGGGCCGTCCAGGTGCGCAAGCTGGTGTGCGCCGGGACCCTGGAGGAGCGGATCGACGCGATGATCGATCGCAAGCGCGCCGTGGCCCAGCAGGTGATCGGCGCCGGCGAGGGATGGATCACGGAACTGGACGCGGCAGAGCTTCGGGCCTTGGTGTCCCTGAGTCCGGATGCGGTGGGGGGTTGAGGGATGGGGCGGCGGAGCGGTCGTGACGACTACGGAGCCCACTTCCCGCCCTCGCGGCCGCGGGCGGCCAAGGGAGGCGTACGGGCGCGTTCGCAGCGCGGGGCGTTCGCTTCCCAGTGGTGGGGGCGGCGCTGGATCGCGGCACTGGAAGGGATGGGCATCGGCGCCCGGTTGTCGCGGGGACGCTCCTATGCCCGCGCCGGTCAGGTGCTGTCCGTGGAGATCGAGCCGGGGGGCGTGCGGGCCATGGTGCAGGGCTCGCGCCCGCAACCATATCGCGTGGAGATCCTCCTGCGCCCCCTGCCGCCGCAGGCCTGGGACCAGGTGGCACGGGCGCTGCGGGGCCATGCCGCCCACATGGCGCGCCTTGCGGCCGGGGAACTGCCCCCGGAGGTGGAGGACGTTTTCGCCCAGGCGGGGCTGCCGCTGTTTCCCACCCGTGTTTCCGACCTGGAGACGTCGTGCAGCTGTCCGGATTGGTCCAACCCCTGCAAGCATATCGCGGCCGTCCACTACCTCATCGGCGAGGAGTTCGATCGCGACCCCTTCCTGCTGCTGCGCCTGCGCGGTCTGGAACGCGAGGCGCTTTCCGCGCTGCTTGCCGATGCCTCCCTCGTCGAGACCCCTGGGCAGGAGGCGATTCCGCCCGAACCCTTGCCGGCCGATCCGCGTGCCTTTTGGGGAGGCGCTTGGCGCGGCACCAGCGATCCCTCGACGGTGCCGGCGGAGGAGGACCCCGCGGCGCTGGTGCGGCGCCTGGGCAACCTGCCGTTTTGGCGCGGCAGCATCGACCTCGCTGCCGCCTTGGCGCCGGCATACGCGCTGGCTGCGCAGCGGGCCACGGACCTGTTGGCCTCGGGGCTGGAAGGGGCCGCCGCCGTCGGCGAGGACGGGGGAGGCGACGGCGCGGCGATGGGCGACGAGGATCCCGCCGGGGCGGGCGCGGTGCACGGGGTGGAAGCCGCACCGCCCGCCCGCCCGCCGGGCCGCTCCCGCGACCGTGTGGCACTTGCGGCCGACCTGGCAGCCGGGGTGGCGCTGGAGGCGTTGCGCCAGCGGTATGACGGGCGCACCCTGCGGGCGGTGTTGCGCCGTGCCGGTGCCGGCTGAGCGGCCGCGGCGCTGCGTCCGCCCGTGTGCACCCTGGGGGCGGCATGCCGCAAAGGCGTCCGTTGCGGGATCCCGGCCCCATTTGGATGGGAGCAAGTGCCGCAGGGGGTGTTGCCGTCGGATGGAAGGCCGAAGGGACGCGGCGGCGGCGCGAAGGCGCGCCGGGCGCGACGGGAAGGGGCAGACGGAGTGAAGATCGGGTTCATCGTTCCCGGGCAGCGCCACATCCAGATGGATTTCGCGGGCGTGGCGGCGTGGGCGGCGCGGGAGGGCTTTGAGGCCCTGGATCCGCCCGCGTTCACCCCCAACGCCGGCCGGATTGCCCGTGAGCACGGGTTGACCCTTGGCTGCACGGCGACCGCGGAGAACCTGCTGGCTTTGCAGGGGCCGGAGTTGGCCGGGCACCAGGAGCGGGTGCGTTCGGTGCTGCAGTGGGCGCAGTCCGAAGGCGTCGGCGCCCTGCGGCTGCCCCACCGGCGTCCGGCCGGCCTGGGGGCGGCCGACGCGGTGGCGCGGTTTGCACAGGCCCTTGGTCCGGTCCTTGAGGAGGCGGAACGCGTCGGGGTCGATGTGGTGGTGGAGAACTGGCCGGCCGGCGGTGCCAACCTCGTGGTGGCGCCAGAGGTGTGGTCGGCGCTGTTCGCGGCGGTGCCCTCGCCGCGCTTCGGGCTGTGCATCGATCCCTCCCACCTGGTGTGGTTGGGTATTGACGAGGTGGCGGCGACGGCCGAGTTCGGATCGCGGATCCGCTACGCGCACGCCAAGGACACGGAATTGCTTGAGGCGGGATGCCGCCGCTACGGAATCTATGGGCGCCAGCTTGCGGACAAGGCCGGCGGCGGCTGGTGGCGCTACCGCATCCCGGGTTTTGGCTCGGTGCGCTGGCCGGGCTTTGTGTCCGCGCTGTATGAAGCGGGGTATGACGGGGTGTTGAGCATCGAGCATGAGGATCCGATCTTCTATGGCAGTGAGGCGCGGTTCCTTCAGGGCCTGCGCATCGGTCGTCGCTTTTTGCAGGCCTACGTCGGCTAGCAGGGAGTTGGCAAGCCCTGGCACCCGCGTCACGCCGTGGCGGTGGGCGGCTGGGGAATGGGCGGATGGGCTTCCTCCCGAGGGCTCCGCGCGCACCCGTGCGTCCCCTGGGTTGAACCTCGACATCGGCGACGCCAAGGCGCAGGTGGCGTGGGCATTCACCCCCGGCGGGGCTTGTGCGACGTGCCTTTCCCGGACGATCTGGACGCGTCGCCGCCGGTGGCAGGAAACGGGCGGCCCCGCGCGTCCGAGTCCTCCTCAAGTCCTTGACGAGCCGCACGGCGGACGGGTGGGATGGGGGGGCCCCAACCGTACCCGTCTGCCTCGCGGCTGCGGCTTGCGCTCCTGCCGGCCCGTGTGCGGGGGGGCGTCCCCGCCTTGGATGGTTCACTGCGCGGTGCGGTCAGCCGTTGCTCGGGGCGTAGGCGTCCGATCCCTCCAGGGGTAGCGGGAGAAACCATACGTTGCGGAAGCGCAGGGGATTGCCGTGGTCCTGCAGCAGCAGCGGACCGGGCTCGCCGACCCGTTGGTCCACGGCGGCGCCGGTCGGGCCGTGAAGCTCCACGTTGTTGTGGATGACCTGGCCGTTGAGGATGACGGTCAGGCGCGCGTTGGCCTCCACCGCACCTGCCGCGTCGACCCGGGCCGCGCGGAAGATGATGTCATAGGTTTGCCACTGCAGGGCGGGGAGGCAGGCGTTGACCAGGGGGGCGTGCTGGTTGTATACCGCCCCGCAATCCCCCTTGCCTGGAACCTTCCAGCCGTACGAGTCCAGCACCTGGATCTCGTAGCGGCCCTGAACGAAGATGCCGCTGTTGCCCTTGTGCTGGCCCGTGGCTTCGGGCATGTCCGGCTCGCAGAACTCCACATGCACCAGGGCATCGCGGAAGGTGTCCACACTGACGATGTCCCCGGTGCGGGGTACGACGGTGACCACCCCGTCCTCAAGGGACCAGCCGGCGGCCTGACCATCGCGCCGCCTCCAGCGGGAGAGGTCGCCACCGTCCAGCAACGCGATCGCCCCGGCAGGCCTTTCCACCATGCGTCTCCACACTCCCATCGGCGCAACCGACCATTTGCCGGCCTTTGCGCCCGCACCGCCCTTGGCCGTAGGCGGTCTGGTTTCCTGCGGCCGCTCGGCGGGCACTCCGCGGCGCGGCGCGATTCGTGCGGCGCAAACGGACGGCCGCGTCCGCAGCGCCACGCCCCTTCCCTTGCAGATCCCACCGCGATACATTCGGTCCATGCGGATGGGCGCGTATGGCCAGCGGCTTCGTGGCGGCCTTGCGCCCCGAGTGGAACCGGACCAAGGGCCAAGGCGCCCGGTGGTGGTCGGAAGGCCGCAGGGAGCCGCGTGCGGGCTGCGCCTGGGGCCCGGAGCACACAGCGCGTGTCAGGACCGGTCGGCGGGCGCGCCCAGGTGCGGGCCCGCGCGGGGTGCCTGGTCCGGCCGCGGGATCGCGACGTGGCTGGCAATCGTGCGGCTGCGCACTGCCGGCGGCTGGACGGGCATGCTGCGCAGACCCCGATCGCCCGTGGGGGGATGTGCGCAGGCGCCCCCGTCCTTGGCGGAGCGAGGCGTTCCCGACGGGCGCGCGGCGCTTGCAGTCCCGTTCCCGTGGACCATCGGGGGCCGGGTCCGCAATGCGGTGAATTGGAGTGTGGTGTGCACCGTGCGTAAGGACTCGGGACCGAGGCGGCATTCCGGTGCAGGTGCGGCGCCATCCGGCTCCTTCGGCCCGTCGCGGCGGATCGCAGGCGTTCGGGGCGGCGCGGCGCCCCAGGGGGGACGCGCCCGGCAGTGGGTGCGCCAGCCGTACCGTCCCACCGCGATCGCGACGATAACGTTCTACGGTCCAGACAACCGGACCGCGGTCAAGGCCGTGGCGCGGATTTACCACCATCTCGACCGGGCACCCGTGGCCAGCCGCAGCTTCTGGGGCGGGGACCCGCGCACCAGCCCACAGGTGCGGGCGGCGATCGCTGCATTCGTCCAGGAGCACGAGGCCAAGCAGGTCGTGGTCGCCGAAGGAATCGCGGGCTGCCCCCACGTTGAAGGCATCGACTTTCCGCAGG
>DAHWHT010000223.1 GCA_027335515.1 Clostridia bacterium | reverse complement strand
TCGGCGCCTGACCGCGGCACCCCTCCGCCGGCGCACCGCCCTGGGCCCTGCCTGCTTGACCATGCCCCCCAACTTCCCATCCCACCCACGTTGCCCAGCCACTCCGCCTCGACCCGCCCCACTCCGCCATCCCGTATCGTCGCTCCGCTCCCCGACCCCGCGCCCATCCGACGGCAACGCCGGAATGACGCCACCCTGCTTCGCCGACCAGCGCCAAGGGTTCCTCGCTGCCAGTGCAGAACTTCGTTCTTGACGTGCCCTACCTGGAGTGCGTCCGCGTTCGCAAACCGGGAGGTGGCCGTGTTGGCGCAGATCTGGCGGAGCCGAGGGCGCATCAGCGCCGCGAACCAGGAAGAGAAGGACTTGGCGTTGCGGACCTTCGGGCCGAACGCCGCCGGGGACGAAGTGCCTCCAGCGTGGCTGGTGGAGGCTATCCAGCGGGAGTTGCCGGAGTTTCAACCTGCGCTGGAGGCGGGCTTCGGGTGGGCGCGGGTCGGCGTGTACGAGGGCTGGCGTCCGGACGAGTTGGTCGCACACGCCGATAAGGCCGGCTGCCCGGTGAACCTGGTGCGGTATGAGGTGATACCGCACGTCCCGCTGTCGGGCGGCATTCGGTGCGACGGGCGGAGCGTGACCGCCCCAGCGGTGGTCGGGAGGCCACCTTCCGTCATGATCCGTCTCGGCGTGTGCGAAGCGTGCCGACACCTACTGTGGGGCGTGTGACTACGGACTCGCCGATCATCCACGCCCGGCCTCCAGCGCCCGCCGGTACTCCCGGTCCCCAGGGACGCGGTGGGGATGTGCAGTCCGGCGCGGCGGGCTGCCGCAGCAGCAGGACATCCTGGTGCCCCGCTCCCGCCGTGCGGCGTGGCCGCTCGGACGCCAAGGGTTACGGAGTCGAGGCGTCTACCCCGTTTTGCCTCGCTCGGCCAACCATGGCGATGTTCGGTCTGTTCTGGTTTGTATCGCCTGGCGGGAGCCTTCCGCAGCCTTGCGAAGACGGGCGTGACTGGGGGGATTAGCCCTGTTCGCCTGGGAGCCGGTCGTCAGCCCCTGGTCCAACCTGGTGTTCTTCACCCAGACGTTTACCCGCTGGCACAACGGGATCGCCCGCCCACACAACGTGGCGGAGTGGACGGAGCGGTTCGGCCCGCTCACGCCCCGTGAGTCAGCGGCCGCTGACCGGCTCCGTCTGGTCTTACAGCGCGGGGATGGTGAGAGCGACGGCGCGGCGCTGCTGGCCGCCGTCCTCCCGCACGACGGTAGGGACGAGGCCGCACGGGCCGCGGCCGAGGTGTGGCTCGCCGCCGACTACCCGGTTTGGATGGAAGCCGTAGATGCCTTCGCGCCCCGCTTCGCCCAGCTGTGGGCGGAAGCCGAGTCAAGGTTACGGGCACACGCCGATGCTTTGGCGGGCACTGGCCCCCCGTGGCTGACCGAAGCGGCGGCGGCGACCGACCGCTTCTTCGGGATCGACTCCAGGATGTGCCGGTTGCGCGTGTATCTCTTGATCTCCGCCGTGGGTTGGAACGGCGGGAACGGACCGATGCTCACCGGACCCGGCGGCATGACCTTTGAGTGCTCGGGGTTGCGGCCACAGGAATTCGAGCACTTGCTACCCTCGTTTCTCCATGAGTTGATGCACTGCTTACACCAGCCTGCTGTCCTGCCCGGGTTACTCACGAGGCTGCTGGCCGAACCCGGCCTCGCCGGTGTGGAGCCGGCTGCATACGCCGGAACGGCCATCGGCGCGACAGGGCTCAACTTTGAGGACTATTTCGGGGAGGTTGTCCTGCACAGCCTTTGGCCGGATGGAGCCCTGGCCAGACGCCAGCAACCCGAAGCCGGCCCCGGTCTCTGGCGGCGGTTCGCGGCGACGGCCGGGCTGTACGACTGGTGGGTGTTCTTCCCGGCCGGGGTGTTGGCCAGCAGAGCCAGGACCTACGTGGACGTGGGCCGGGAGATCGACCTTGACTTCCTGCGTCATGCGTACGACATCCACGCCACGCTCCGCCGGTATTCGGTGCGGTAACCCGGACGCGGCGCGGGCCGCGCGGCTCAGGACGGGTAGCCCGAAGCTGCCCGCAGTGCAAAAGGGGGGCCGGTGATGGCGCCAGGGGAAACCCGGGTGGCGTTGGACATCTCTGCGGCCGAAGCCGCCGTAGCCTTGATCCGAGACAGCGGGCGCGGCATACCAGAGTCCGAGATGGAGGCTCGCTGGGCCGCGCTGGTCGGTTCCCCCGCGTATGCCGCCTGGGCGAGCGCCTGCAGTTTAACCCCTGACGAGGCGCTGGCCGCACTCCGCCGCTGTCCGCCAAAGCCGCACGGCACGATCCCCGAGGTCTTGCCGCCGCCGGTGCGGGGCGTGCTCGCCGCGTTTGCGGAGGGTCGGCGCCACGTGGACGAACTGTCCGCCCGATTGGCGCAGGCACAGGCGCTGCGCATCGCCGACGCCGCCGACCGCGCGTTGGCGTTGCTTCCGACAGGCACTCCGTTGCAGGCGACGGTCTACGTACTACTCTCTGGGGACCGGCAAGGTCTGGCCAACGGTCGCGCAGAAGTGTCGCTTGACCTGCTGAGCATCCCGGCCACATCGGCCCAGCAACTGACGATGCCCCTCGTTGCCCACGAACTGCATCACATCGGGTTTGACTGGTGTCAGGTGCGGGACCGTCACGCGCAGCGCGTTCTCGCGGCTGGCGGCGCCCGTGCGGCGGCCGCCTGGGCATTGCGTATGCTTCTGAGTGAAGGAACGGCCAACGCCTTCTTCACCCCGCTAGACGAAGAGTGGGTAGAGGCTATGGCCCCGGCCTTGACCGATGAGTACGGCGTTGATTTCGTGGACACCTGGTCGCAGCGCCTTAAGGCGGATCGGTGTCGGCTGCCGGAGCTGGTGCACGAGCTTGACTCTATGTTGGCCCTCCTGGCATCCGGTAAGGAGATTCCGGCAGCCATCTCCTACGTCAGGGGAATCACCACCCCGAGAGACAACCTTGCCCGGCCCGTCGCCCACTTCCTCGGGGAGGCGATGGTAACCGCGATTCGGCGTCAAGAGGGGGACGAAGCGGCAGTCGCCGCCATAGCCGACTTGCGGCGGTTCGTTCCCGCCTACCAGGATGCCGCAGAAGCGGTTGGGCTGCCACGC
>DAHWHT010000192.1 GCA_027335515.1 Clostridia bacterium | reverse complement strand
AGGGTGTGTACGTGCTGCTGCCGTCTAACTATGTGGGCGGCGTCGCCTTTCAGGGTGCGGACCCACGCTGGTTGGATATCTACCGCGGGCGCTACCATGTCCAGGCACACAGCGGCACCCCGGCAGACGCCTTCGCCCTGGCCAAGCGGCTGGGCGTCGACCACTACGTCGTCTGGAACCCGTCGTTGCCCGCGACGATTAACGTCGCCAACACCCTGGCGTGGATCCACGGTGCGGCGGCGGTCGACCCGGCCGACGCGCATTCGGTCATGCGGGGTCCGCTGGCGGCGCTCACCGGTGGGCTCGACCTGGCCGGCCATGGTTGGAAGCCGCTGATGGACCTGGGAAAGGCCGGTTTCGCCAACGCCACCGCCGCCTACCGCTACGCGTTGCAACAGCTCGGCGGCCAGGCGCCGGGGGCGCTCGCCTTCATCTCGGTGGGCGACATGCAAAGCGACGCCACCGAGCGGGTCCTGCGCTGGACGCCGAGGGATTACGCCGTCATGACGCGGGCCTTCACGTGGATCGGGGACATGAATCGGATCACCGCCGGCAGCCACGGCGGGGTGCTCACCGATGTCCTCAGGCGCGTGGCGGCGCAGCGCTTTACGGCCTTTGGCTGGACCAACAACGAGGCGCAGCAGACGATCTTTTGCAGCAGCCACGGAGTCAACTTCGTCGGGGCCGACACGCCGGGGTTGTCTGCCGAGAATCTCAGCGTCCATACCGCGATCGCCACCACGGCGGCACAGCGCCCCCGGCCGGCGGCGCCCGCCCTCGACCCGGAGGGCATCTACGTCTCCGTGGTCGTTACCGACGGCGACAACATCTCCGTCCTGATCGATTTCCATGAGGGGCGCTGGCTGGATCCGGCCCGTGGCAAGGTGCCGCTGGGCTGGTCGATGCAGGGCATGGCCCCGGGGTGGACGCCGGGCATCGCGCGCCACTACTTCGACACGGCCACACCCAACGACGAAATGGTGGCCTGGCTCCCGTTTGGTTACCCCGACCTGCCGTCGTTCGTAGGCAGACCGCATTGGAAGGCCTATGTGGCGTCGGCGCAGGCGGCCATGCGGTCCGGCCGCCTGCGGGTCGGCCAGACCCTGCCGCACGGTGGCCCGGTCCGTACGCCCCAGGCCCTGGGTCTGTGGGATTTCTTGCATGGCGCCGACGCCCCGGACGGCTTTGTTCTGGGCTATATCACCGTTGGCGGCTATCCAGCCGAGCCGCTGTGGGTAAACGGCAGGCCGATTCTGCCGGTGGGTGGCTACGGCGGCAGCGGAGCGACGCCATCCGCCCAGGCCATCGCGGCCGTGCAGCGCCTGGCGGCCTCCACCAGCGTCCGGCCGCTGTTTCTGACCGTCGCCCTGGGCAACGGCACCCGGTACGCCGACGCCGTGCGGGTCGCGCGGGCCGGCTACCCGTCCGGGGTGCGGTTCGTGCTGCCGGGTCAGTTGGTGGACCTGGCGCGCGCCGCTTGGAAGCGGGGCCTTGCCCGCTCGGTGCCCGTTGGCACGCCGGCGCGGTTTGGCGTGCGCGACACCTACTACCTCCGGCTGGCTGCGGACGACGGCGGTTCCTCTGGCGGTGTCTACCTGCGGGATGGGGTCGCACGCCAACTGCGTCAGGCAGCCGACGGCCACCGCTGGACATACGGCTTCAACGTCGAAGGCTGCCACGCAGCGGGGGCGGCATTGCTGCTCACGGGTGCCGGCGGGGTGGAGATCCGCGCGGATGGCGGCCAATGGCAGACGGCGGGGTCGGTGGAGGTCCCCTGGGGCCAAGTCGCCCGGCTCGCCATCGACTGGTCGTCGCGGTTGCCGGCGGCGTTGGTGTCTGTGCGCTGCACGGCGGCCGCCAAGGCCTCATTCGCGCTCTTGGATGGCGCCGTCCATTACAACGCCCGTCCGGCCGGGGCCGCATTGCCCGCCAAGGCCGCCCCGGCCCCGTCGGGCTTCACGCAGCACCTCCAGATACCCGCGACCAACCCCGCGGAAATCTCCCTGGTTCTGGGGGGCAAGCCGACGCTGGATCTGCGCCAGGTGGGAGCCCACCTGGGCGACAGCAACTTCCATCTCACAGTGGTGGGTGGCAGGATGGCCGCGGTCTTCGATCCCAACCGGGCCTCGCCGACCAACCCGGTGAGCTACCTCTACTTTGCCGCCAACGTCCCGGGCTGGACGTATCCGCGCAGTCTGGACCTTTCGGTGGATTATTGGGACGCGCCCTCCGGGGGGACGCTGCACGCGTCCTATAACACCCCCGCGCCCGGCATCGCGGGGGCCTACGCCTCGGCCGGGTCGACAAACCGCCTCTCGGGTGCCGGCGGTTGGAAGACCGTGACCTGGACACTGTCTCGGGCCGATTTCACCGGTCGCCAGAATAACGGCGCCGACTTTCGCCTCAGCGGTTCGCCCGGGGTGGCGGTCCAGCGCATCCGGCTCGCCCAGGCGCGGGGCTGACGGCCCCGCGCTCGGTCCGGCGGAAGCTTCGCAGGAGCTCGGGCCCCGGAGGCGAAGGCGGAAGTGCACAGGCCATGGCGCCGTTGGGCGCGGGCGCCCGAGCGTATGAAGTGGAGGTAGAACGGATGGCGCGGACCCGACCGAACATTGTGTTTATCCTCAGCGATGACCACGCGGCGCATGCGATCGGTTGTTACGGCAGTCGAATCAATCACACACCGAACCTCGACCGGATCGCGGCCGGCGGCGTGCGGCTGGACAACTGCTTTTGCACCAACTCGATCTGCGCCCCCAGCCGGGCCACGATCCTCACTGGTACATACAGCCACGTCAACGGGGTCGAGACGCTCAACGAGCGGATGGACGGCCGCCAGACCACCTTCCCGCAGTTGATGCAGCAGGCGGGTTACCAGACGGCGATCGTGGGCAAGTGGCACCTTGGCCACGGAGGCATTTACGATCCGACCGGGTTTGACTACTGGAACGTACTTCCCGGCCAAGGCTTGTACTACGACCCGAAGATGATCGAGATGGGTGAGGAGCGCGTCCACCCCGGCTACGCGACCGACCTCATCACGGATCAGTCGCTGGCGTGGCTGAACCGCCGCGATCGCGAGCGGCCGTTCCTGCTGATGTGCCACCACAAGGCACCGCATCGGCCATGGGAGCCGGCCCCCCGCCACGCGGAACTGTTCGCCGACGCCGATGTGCCACTGCCGGACACCCTCGACGACGACTACAGCGATCGCGCCGCGGCGGCCGCGGCGGCGCGGATGCGGGTCGACCGCGACCTGAGTCCAAAGGACGTCAAGGCAACGGCGCCCGAGGGCCTTTCGCTGTCGGAGCGGCGCCGCTGGATGTATCAGCGGTACATCAAGGACTACCTGCGCTGCGTGGCGGCGGTGGACGAGAGCGTCGGCCGGCTGCTCGATTATCTGGATACCGAGGGCTTGGCCGAGGACACGATCGTCATCTACTCCTCCGACCAGGGCTTCTTCCTGGGCGACCACGGCTGGTATGACAAGCGCTTCTTCTATGAAGAGTCGCTGCGCATGCCGCTGCTGGTGCGCTACCCGCGCGAGATCCCGTCGGGACGCAGCGAGGCGCGTTTCGCCCTCAATGTGGACTTCGCCCAGACCCTCTTGGACTACGTCGGCATCGAGGCGCCCGAGCGTATGCAGGGGCGGAGCCTGCGGCCCATCCTGCGCGGCGATGCGACGGCCGACTGGCAGCGGTCGATGTATTACCGCTACTTCATGCACCTGGCGCACCACAACGTCTACGCGCATTACGGCGTGCGCACCGAACGCCACAAGCTCATCTACTACTACGAGAAGGAACCGGCCCCGCCCGAGTGGGAGCTGTTCGATCTGGAGCGGGACCCGCGCGAACTGCACAACGTATACCACGACCCGGCGTACGCGGGTGTGGTCACGGAATTGAAGGCCGAACTCACGCGTCTGCGCCGGGAGATCGGGGACGAAACCGACCCGTTCCCCACGGCCGCGGACTGAAGCCGGGGCGTGGTTCGCAGAGGGTGCGCGGGGTGGACCCGCATGCCGCCGCGCGGCCTGGAGTGCGGTGGGCCGCTGCGATCCGCAACGCCGGACCAACCGGCGCCGACGGGCGGGGGTGTTCCGAGTCCTGGAGCACCCCCGCTGGTTCGACCGCCGCCATCATCGTCCTCATGGCCGAACGGGCCCTTGCCGCTGCCGGCTCGCGCCGAAGGCGCCGCGGGCACGGCGACGGCGCCGGATCGATTCGGTTCGGTTCGGGAGCGGAGACGGCGGCGGCAGGGCCCTGCGGTCGCTCGGGCGGGGTGCGGCCAGGCCCAGGCGTCAGGCGGGCGCAGGTGGCCAGGTGGCCAGCAGGTAGGCCGCGACGCCGTCGTCGTCGTTGCCGGCGATGACCCGGTCGGCGGCGGCGCGGACCTGTGGGTGGGCGTTGCACACGGCCACCCGCCGTCCCGCCGCGGCAAACATGCCCAGGTCGTTGAGGTTGTCGCCGAACACGGTCGCAGACCTCGGCGAGACGCCGACGCGGTCCGCCAGGGCGAGCAACATGTCCCTTTTGGTGGCCTGGGGGTGGCTCAGTTCCAGGCTGAACCACCCGGGATGGTGCACGTCTTCCATGACCACCAGGGCGGCCTGGCCGCAGAGCTCGTGTTCCAACTCGCGCGCCAGCGACGCGACCGTGGCCTGGTCCGCCATGAAGTGCAATTCGACGATCCGCCGCGGCAGGGGCAGGGTCGCCACGCACCGCAGGCGTGGGTCTCCCCGCGCCTGGCGCACCATCAGGAACGCCGCTTGGCCGGGGTTCTGCGCCGGCAGATGAAAGATTCGTTGACACCCCCAATTGTGCCCCTTGCGCGCCAATGCCATTGCTACTGCCCCAAGGGCTACGCGCCACAGGTCCTGGCGTCAAGTGCCGTCCGCCGCCGTGTTTAGACCCCGGTTTGATGGCAGAAGTGATGGCAGACGACGCCTACAAATCACACACAAACGCTGATGCGTACCTCGCCCGGCGGGAGGCGGGACCCAGGGCGACAATGTGTGGGGGGGCATCCGGCCGGCGGAGTTTCCGGACACGTTCACCGCCCCGGCTACAGTGCCCCCATAGGGGGGCGATGAGTGATGAGCAACGCGAACGCGACGTGGGGCGCATGGAACGAGCAGTCGTGGCAGGACCTGCGGACCATGGAGGGCATGGGCATGGCGCTACTGCCCCTGTGCCCGGCCAACCACCAGGACCACTATCCGGACTGTGAGAGCCCAGGCAAGACCCCGGCGAAACTCGGGATGGCGGGCCGGACCTACCACCGCACGGATTGGGCTGCCGAGGCGGCAGCCGGTGAGCGCCTGGACCTCGACGAGTTCCGCCGCGTGCAGGAGTCCCGGCGGCGCAACGGCTACACCCCGATGAATATCGGGGTGGCGACCGGACTCCCGATGGCGGATGGGCGGATACTCGTGGGGGTAGATGCCGACGGCCCCAAGGGCCTAGAGGACCTCCGGACCCTATTGGGTCCCCTCCACAGTCAGCCGCCGAACCTGACATATCGCACCGGCAACGGCTGGCGGGCGCTCTACGGTGCAGCGCCGGACCGAGTGCCCCCGAACGCGAACGACGACGGCGGACACAACGGCCTCGCGGTACAGGTTGCGAAGAAGCAGGTGGTGGTCGCCCCGTCCTGGCACCACAAGCGCCAGGTGCCATATCAGCGCGTGGGCCGCCTGATCCTGCCAGCCGACCTGCCCGAGTCGGTGTTCCGGTGGGCAGTCGCGAACCGGACCCCGGAGAAGGTGGCGGCCGCGGCCCTACCCCAGGGTCCCGTGCGGCCGGCGGCGGACGTGGAACGCGACTTACGGCTGTTCGGGGTGGCGGAGTGCGACCGGCTGGCAGTGATGGCGCCGTACCGCGGACAATGCCACGGAGATCGCAGTGGGCACTGGGTGCAGCTCACGCGCCGCCTCCTGCGTGCCGGGGTGCCGGACGCGCTCATCGCCGACGCGACCC
>DAHWHT010000191.1 GCA_027335515.1 Clostridia bacterium | reverse complement strand
CACCACCGCGCTCAGCGCCAACCACGCGACCACCGCTCCCACCAACCAGGCCCACAGGTGCATGGCCTACACCTCCTCCGGCATGTAGGCGACCCGCGCCCGCACCATCGCGCACCAGGTCTCGACCACCAGCGCCGCGGTCGCCCCCGTGGGCCGCGCCTGGTGGGCCGCCCGCGCCTCGCGCCAGGTGTCCACGGCGTCCTCGTGGGCGGCCTTCAACTGCTCGAACCCGGCCCGTGGCATCCGGTGGCTGTATCCGCGCCTCGCCGTCTCGCTCAACGTGACCCCTCCCGCCACTCGTCCAGGCCGTTGCCTACGCTGGCCGGCCGCACCACCCGCCGTCCGGCGCCGCCGCAAAACGGGCACGGGTGGCCAGCGTCCACGTATCCCGCCCCGCAGGTGCAGAGCCAGAAGGAGACGCCCGAACGGCGCCCCTGCGGCTCGTCCAGCACGCCGAGGATTTCCAGGGGATGCACCAGGTCGGTGCGCTCCATCGTGCGGCCCAGGCGCACCGCGACCGGCGGGTCCTCGGCCAGCAGGAGGGAGATCCGCGACATGCGCTTCACGTAGTCGCGCTCGATGCCGACCGTGGCCGTCTGCCGGGTCCAGGGCCACACCATGTCCAGCGGCTCCCCGACCAGGCGCGGCCACCAGTCGGCCACGCGCACGGGCACCGGGTTGCCCTCGGCATCCACCTCGCGCAGGTGCGGCACGTAGACGCGCTTGCCGGCCAGAGGGTGCAGGCGGCGGATGTCGTAGGTGGGCCTCATAGCCCCATCGCCCGCAGGGAGGCCATGATGACCCACACCGCGACGATGACCGCGCCCGTCCCGGCGGCCCAGCCCAGCCAGGTCAGCCAGAACGGCGGGCTCCAGCGGTAGCGGCGGCGCATGGTGGCGCGGACGGCGGTGTCGGTGATGCGGGCGTCGGTGACGCGACGAAGCGTGGCGGCCATGGCTACTTACCCCTCTCGCTGTACGGGTCCACGCCGAAGCGGTCCGCACACTCCGCGCCCAGAGACATGGCGATGCGGTCGTTCTCGTCGCGCTGGTCCACGTACTCGGTGATGTTCAGGCGGTAGTCGGCCACATCCCAGAACCGACGGGCGATCCACTGGCCTTCACCAGAGGCAGCGCGACCGGCAAAGGGCAGGCCCGTCGCATCCTTGGCCTTTAGGGCCTTTCTGCACTGAGACTGAAAGTGTCGCATTGCCGCCTTCTCGGCATCTGCGTCCGTGAATCCTTCGATAGCTAGGGCATGGCAGAGCGCTGCAAGTTCGGGGGTAGATAGGCTCCCGCCGGACTGCTCGAACACTTGCCGCACCTGCTCGGACGCCGAAACGCTGCGGTCTACCTGGAGCATCGTCGCCGTCACACTGAGCCCTCCTTTACCGCACCCCGAAACTCCAAGAGCGCGTCGATTGCTGCGCCAAGAAGCGACGTGTCGCCCTTCGTGCGCGAGCGCACGCGCCCGATGAAGTGCATTGCTTGGTCCAGGAGGGCCAGCCGTTCGTCCGGCATGGCGGGAAGATGCGCCGATGTTGTGATGGCGCTGTTCATATCCTTGCGCTCAACGGCCTCGCGCACAGCCGCCCGGCGGTCTTCCGGCAGGGAGACGTAACCCTCGGCGATGCGCCGGGCCCCATCGGCAGGCGCGCCCGGCTCCGCGAGCATGGCGGCCACGACGGGACGGTCCTCTTCGGGGACGCGCTCAAACGCCGCGCGCGTGTCGGGGTCCTTCAGGGCCTCAGCGGCCCGCAAGGCCTTCGCCTGCGGAAGCGGCGCCAGGGCGGGGGTGGATTCGACGGCCGATACGTGCTGTTCGGCCTCGCGCAGCGTTGTTTCTCCCACGCCCAGGGCCTTTGCGACCTCGGAACGCGGCGCCTCATACCGGGAAGGACGGCCGCCGGCGTGCTTTGGAGTTTCTGCGCTCTCCGCAGAAACTGCCCGCTCCGCAATCTTCGCGGCCACCGTGGGCGCCTCGGCCTGTGCCCGCGCCACCATCCGCTTGCTGCGCTCGTGGTCCGTCAGCGGCTTGCGACGCTCATTCTCCTCGCGCTCGATCTCCTCGCGGACCTCTTCCGTCAGGTGCTCCCAGATGGCGGCATCGATCTCCACCATGCCGATGCGCTGGGCCGCCTTCAGGCGACGTTCGCCGCATACAAGCCGGTGGTCACTCGTGATGATGATGGGGTGAAACAGGCCGTACTCCCGGATGGACTCCGCCAGCCCGGCGATGTCGCCCATGTCCTCCCGCAGCCTGTCGCCGACGATGATGGAGTCAACGCGCACCTTGGCCACGTCCCTCACCTCCCCTCAACTGGCGGATGCGTCTGGGGCGTCCACTCGGCCCAGCAAAGACGCCATCGCGTCAAGTGGCACGCCATACAGGCATGCCAGGGCCCGCGCCTGGTCGGTGCGCGGCGAAGTATCGTTGGCCTCCCACCGCTGTACCGTCCGGGGCGTGACGTTCGCTGCCCTGGCGGCCTCGGCCAAAGTCTTGTTTGCCGCTTGGCGCAGCAGTTTGAGCGTTGGCCGCAGCGCAATCTCACCCAACCGCGTGACCCCCTCGCGTCCTGTTGCCGTATTGTAGCCGGAATTGCCGTCCTTGCGCAAGCCGCTCCAGGTCGCTCCGCTCCATCACCCATCCCCCTATCCCTTCGCCATCCCGCACCGCTTGCACCATGTCTCTTCCCACTCGTTGCCGTCGTCATCCCCCCGCTCC
>DAHWHT010000172.1 GCA_027335515.1 Clostridia bacterium | reverse complement strand
GCAAGGAACAAGGCGAAACAAGCAACGGCGTTGTGGCCTCGACAGGTTCCGGCTTTGCCTCACCAGATCGGACGCCGCGGCCCCTGCCACCCCTGTGGCGCAGCAGCGTGCCACGCGGCAGGCAGTCGCGGCGCACCTCCTTGGCGCTACCTGGTTCATCCTTCTGGCTCAAGGGCTTGCGGGCACGGCCAGGCGAAGGAGACGAACTGTGAGATTGGGCAGCGCTGGCGCCCATGCTCCCGCCGGCCACATGCCGGTCAGTGCCGCCGGGAGCCGGGGTGAAGCGGCCGCCGAGCCCTCCACCGGGGACCGCGCGCGCCGTGCCCGCGCGCGAAACGAGGCGGCACCCGCTCGCATAGAGTGCCGCCCACCGCATCCCGCCGTGTGGCCAATCGGTCTTCTCCCCGGCCGCCCGCGTGCTCCAGTCCGTGTGCTCCAGGTGGCCGTCTGGCCCTCGCGGGCGCTTTACGGTCCCGGCGGGGCCCATGCGCCGTCCCACGCCATTCCCGCCGGGCCGCAGGCTGCCGGAATCCGATCAGAGTCCCCGCACCTTGACGGGGCGGCCACTGGCAGCCGATTCGTCCAGGGCGAAGCAGACCTCCATCGTTCTGGCGGCGTCCGCGAGTTCGCAACTGCTGTGCCCTCCGCTGCGGACGCAGTTGACGAATTCATCGACCTCCGCCTGGAACGGATGGTGCGTCACGTCGCCGCTGTCAGGTAGGACCGTGGGGTACTCGGCATAGTTGGTTGCGCCCGGGAACTTGGCGGGGGAGTACAAGCGGTTGTTGCGGATCGTTCCCAGATCGCCCAAGAGCTGCACGTTGAAGATGTACGGCGTGCGGCACTCCAGGAGCGAACTGACCTTGCCGATGGCGCCCGAGGTAAAGCGCAGTGTGCCCACCATATTCGGATGAAACTCATAGGCGGAGCCGGTGAATCCGGGAGCGCTTAGCGCATAGACCTCATCGACCTCGCCGGCAAACCAGCGGAGCGCGTCGAGGGCGTGGCAGCCGGCGGAGAGCAGGCTCGACTCCTGGCCGGCCCTGGTGTGTGACCAGCTGTACTGCCCGTAATGCGGCCCGACCCAGTGCCAGTAGTCGGCCTCCGCATACATGAGCCGGCCCGTGGCGCCATCGGCCAACAACTGCTTGATGGTGCGGAACATGGGATTCCAGCGCAGCACGAAGCTGACCACGCTGCGCACACCCGCCTTGTCGGCCGCCTCCACCAGTTCCAGAACCTCCGGACGGTACAGCGCCACTGGCTTCTCGACGACGATGTGCTTGCCGGCGCGCGCCGCCGCCGTCGCCTGGCGCGCATGCACGGCCGGCGGACTCGCCAGCACAACGATATCAATGTCATCGCGGCGCAGCATATCCTCAAGGGTATCGTACACGGTTGCGTCGACACCGTGCGCGGCAAGCGTGCGCTCGGCCGACGCCCGCGTCCGGCTGAAGACGCCCCGCACCCGCGTCTCCGCATTGCGCGTGAAGGCCCTAACGTATTCGCCTGCGACCCATCCGGCCCCGCAGATCCCGATCCCGAGCCCTGCCATGGCGACACCCCCATACTGGATGCGGACGAAAGCGACTGCCCGGCCAGTTCTCGCACGCCGGCGGTGTTCCTTCGGCCAGCGGACGGGGCCAAGGCGCAGATCGCCCGCCCTGACGGTGCTGCGCGGCGGGATGGCGAGCGGGCTCAGGGAGGCCACCCCGGCGTAGCCGAGCTGTATCCGTGCCCACGGTAGTGCGCCGCTTTGCTCGCGCTGCGTGAGGACGGAGTTGCGTGGTCGCCCGCCGCAGGAAAGTCCGCCCGCCGGCAGCGGATGCCGCGGTGCAGACGGCGTGGAGTCCGGGCGCCGTCCTGCGCGGTGTGCGAACCGCACAGAGGGAGACACGATGCGCATGGCCGCGAGGACGGAGGATAAGCCGATCCGGAAGTACACCAAGCAGGAGCGCCACGACTTCCTCTATTGGGAGCCGACCCGGATGAAGATCGCGGGCATCAACATGACGTACGAGGGGCTGATCCCTCGGATCCAGAGGTCGATGCTGTCCAAGGACGTCGACGCGCTGCAGCCGCACATCCGGGCGTTCGTCGAGCGCGCCGTGACGTTCACCACCTGCCCCGACTGCGGCGGCACCCGGCTGAGCGAGACCGCACGGTCGTCGACGATCAAGGGGATCAGCATCGCCGACGCCTGTGCCATGCAGGTCAGCGACCTGGCCGCATGGGTCCGCGGCCTCGGCGAGCCGTCGGTGGCGCCGCTGCTCGCCAAGCTGCAGCAGACGCTCGACGCCCGCCACCGCATCCGGGGACCTCGCGGTACGGCCGGTGCCGGCATGTCTTATCAATCAAACGAATCCGTCAAATCCGTGTGCGGTGGGCCGCCCACTCCGTCGCCGCCCGTGCCATCCGTTGCGTCCAATCGCTCGCGTCGCCGTCGGCGACTTCCTGCCACATCCTGAGGGAGATCCGGGAAAACACCGTCAATCCCTCGGCGGGTGCCGTTCGCCACGCCGGCACCTCCTGCACGACCGCCTCTGCCGAGACCGCGCGGTGGCCATCCGCCACGAGGCGCACGATCAGACATGCGCAGTCGATCCAACCGGCACCCCGGGTTGCCCAAGCCCAGTCGATGAGCAGTGCCCTCCCGCTGGCTATCAGCACGTTGAGGGGGTTGTAGTCGGTGTGCAGCAGCCGATCGCCCGCCAGCCATTGGAGTTCTTCCGGTGCATCCACGTACTCCCGCCACCGATGCGTCGCGACCTTGACCGGTAGGTCGGGACAGGCGATCTCCCCGAGCGTGGCCACGGTGTGCGCAATCTGTGGGAGGTCCGCCGACCCCGGCCCGTAGTCGGCGTGGCGCCCGTCCACGGACTCGAAGCCCAATAAATCCCACTCGTCCTGGACCCGCCACAGCAGCCGCGGAGACAGGTGGGCCACGTGGGGATTGATCATGGCCTCCATGTCCTGGGTCCACCGTCGCCGATAGTCGCGCTGCAGCCCCTTCACGAACACGGTGCCGCGTTCGGTAGTGAGCACCGCGGCGACGGCGGAGTTCATCCCCGTGGACACCGTTCGCGCCGACCACACCCGGCCCGTGTGTTGCTCCACGGTCCTTTTGGTGGCCTCGGGAAGATCTTCCCAGTTGGTGCGCGCAACCATCACAACCCCCGCCTCCCTGTGGTCCCCGTAACGGCCGCCATTCCCCGGCCCGGCGCCATGGGTCAGCGGCAAAGCCGAGAGCGGAATGCTGAGCCGCGCTGCCATGGCGAGACGCGTTTCGGGCAACTGGCGGAAATCGATCGGCGTAAAGAACACGCCCGAGTTCCGATATGGTCGCCGAAGAAGCGGCTGGGCAAACATCCCGTAGAGGGTCTGGACGAGCCCGGGTCGGGCCTGTTCGATTGACTGCCTCTTTGCGTTCTCTGGCATGGCGCTCAGCAGTAGGAGTCCGTGCTCCAAGAATGGATGACGTAGGCGCCGATTCACCCAAGCAATTGTGATCCAGGGCGTCGGTACGACAGACGTGCATGGCGTAGAGATTTCCTCCTCGGGTTCCGCCTCCCTTTGCGGGCGCGGCCGTCGGTTTGCCCCGGTCCCCGGTCGGAGTGGCCCACGCCCACATGCCGACCGTCGCCGGCTTCAGGCGCCGCCGCGCGGGTCGCCCAGGTGCCGCTCCAGAAAGGGGCGGGACAAGACCGGCCGCGAGGTCGACGTCCTGGTGGATCGCGGCGATGCGCTTGTCCCCGTCGAGGTCAAGTCGGGCCAAACGGTGAATCGCGACATGCTCGCGGGCCTGGAGCACTGGCGGGCGTTGGCCGACCAGACGGCCGGGCCGGGTTGGCTGGTGTACGGCGGCAAC
>DAHWHT010000133.1 GCA_027335515.1 Clostridia bacterium | reverse complement strand
CCGCCCGAATGAACGCGGTTCCCGCTGGCTGCACGGCGCGTTGCGCGGCACGCGCGACCGCGCGCCCGTCCCCATCGACCAACGCCCGCCATTCGCCGGCGATCCCCTCTGTCAGACCGATCACCATCTTCAGCAGCACCTGTTCCGCCACCACCAGCAGGAGGTTATCCGTGCGTTGCCTCCAGGGGGCGAGCGTGGCCTGGATCGCGGCCAGCAGTTCCCCCACCGCGGTCGTGTATTCCGCCTGGATGTCCACCTCTGCGCCTGTCTGCGCCGCCTCGTCCTGCCGGGGCTCCTCTGATAGACTCGTAGCACTTCTCTCCCGGCTTGGCGGGCGATTCCCCGCTCAGGGTGCCGCCAGGCCGGGGAGGGGTTTACCACTACCAATGGAACCATTCTGCTCCACATTTGTGGGACGCACCCGCGACCGCCAGGACGAGCATGCTGACGTTCACGTGGACCGCCCGCGCTTCTTGGTCACGGGCGGAGCCGCAGGCCCTTCAGAATCGTTTTGGAGGGCCTCTTCCGCGCGGTCCCCGTCGTCACGCGCCTGCCGGGCCTGCTCGGCAGCGGCCATGTGGGAGATCGCGTCCTCCACGAAGGGCTTGTGATTCACGAAGCCGCGAAAGTGGCGCCCGTCCTGCGGGCAGTGCAGGCCGATCGAATGCTTTCCGTTGCGGTTCGTGCAGACCGTGAATCGCAGGGCCTCGGAACAGATCGGGCACGGGATCGTCACCTGCTCAGCCATGGGAGATCTCCTCCTCGATCTGTGGTGTCGCCGTAGCCGACACTGCGCGGAGGTGGCCGGATCCACGGGGCCGCCCTCACCCGCGCTTGGCTGCGGTCTCCTCGACGAAGCCGCGGCCGTGGGTCCAGTCATCGCAGATGGCGACCAGCGCCAACGCCCGCCGGTTCAGGGCCTCCGTGCCGGCGACGCGCGGCAAGGCATGGGCGACGGCCCTCTCCACGACCTCCTTCTGCGCGTCGCTGAACGGGAAGGACGTGACGTGCAGCCGGACGGCGGCGCATGCCTGCTGGGCATGCGACCATGCGGATAGTTGGTCGCCCAGCGCCGTCGGGGACGCCTCGCGGATCGATGCCAGACCGTGCATCGCCTGCACGGTGTCTGTCAGGATCGCAGCGACCTCTTCTGCCGGCATCGTCTTCAGGAGGTCCCGAACAAGCGCGGCCTTGCGGTTCAGGTCGTCCTCCCCGTGGATCGCGTTGAGCGCCTGGGTGAGCAGGCGCGCCCTCGCGTCGTCCGCCACCACCTCGACACAGGGGACCGTGGCCGCGCCCTGCTCGCGGAGGACCCGCAGGCGCTGATTCCCGGAAAGGACCTCGTAGGAGCCGCCGATGGACCGGACCACCAGTGGGACGACGACCCCGAACCGCTGCAGGCTGGCGCCGAGACGGCGCAGCGTGGCGTCGTCGGCCTCGTTGGGGTTCCATTCGGCGGGACGGAGCAGGTCCATCGGCACGTCAAGAATCTCCATCGGGGCCACCGCCTCTCTTCGGGTAGGCCATCGCCGGGATGCGCAGCCGGGTGCGCCAGGAGGGGTCGACAAACATCAGGTAGCGATGCTTGGCGACGGTGGGGATGAGCCGGACGGCCAGCCCCTGACTGCGGAAGAATGCTGCGGAGTGCGTGCCGTTGACGGATGCGATGGACCTGGTATGGCGCGGCGGTGCATCGCCAACGGCCATGAGCGGTTGCGCCTCGCAAGTGCCGGTGTAGATCCAGCCCGCCGCCTGGTAGATGGTCCCGAGGTGGCCGGCAGCCGGGTCGGCGTAGCTCACCAGGAAGCGGACGGCCGTGTGGCGGCGCAGCATCCGCACCACGAGGCCGAGAACGCGGCTCTCGGAGTTGCGCGGCAGGTCGTCGGCCAGCCAGAGGCGGGCCAGGCATAGGCAGTCCTCGCGCCGAGCGCCTTCGACCAGGCGCCAGCCGTTGATCGGCCCGGCGTTGAGCGCGACGGCGCCGGCTAGACGATCACCTGCGAACACACCGAAGCTCAACTTCACCCCGGCTGGTCCGCTGTGCAGGTAGTGGTGACGAATGAAGAGCCCCGCCGCGACAAGGGCCGGGATGGTCCGCAACTCCAGGAGGCGCGGAGATAGTTGGAGCGCCGGGCTCCCGTTTGCAGGGGCGTCTCCCGCTTGGACGGCGGGTGTGCTGCGGTCGGCACTACCGGCGCGCGTGTTCATGGTTGAAGTGTAAGGCCGCCGTGACCGGCCACATGGCCCACCTGTGGCGCACTCGCTTTCAGGGGGGCGACTGAGGCACCCGCTACCTGCGAGGCGCGCTCCGCGCACCCAGCAGGGTCGCGCTCGCCCGCAGTTGCCAGCACGGTGATCAATGCTGGCAACGGCATCCCAGCCTTAACCGCACCCACCGCGCCCCGCCAGCGGTCGGCAGGCACATCGGACGCCAGGAGGGCCTGGACCTCCACTGATACGCAATGGAAGGCGGCAATGGCCTCGGCTTCAGGTGCAAGGTTGATCTCGTCGACCACTTCGGGACTGGCGAGTACAAACATGTCAGCCGGTACGCCAAACAGGCCCCCCAGGATACCGGGCGCATCGCGGCGCTCATTGTCTGACAATCCCAGGACTAGGTGACGAGCCAGGGGCACGAGATTGCGAGGCAACGTCCGTCCGGGCCACCACCCCTGGGCGCTGGCCACGGCTCGCACCTCGCGAACGGCGGCGGCCAGGTCGGTCGCGGTCTCAGGTCGGTCGGGTTGGTCAGCCTCCAGCACTTGCCGCACAAACGCAACGAAGTCATCTGGGGTCGTGCGGCGAGCCAGATCGGCGCGTAGCAGGCGGCGCTCTCGCAGAGGTAGGGCGAGGATACGGGCCGTAGCGGATAGCAGATCGTCAATGGTCGGCGCCTCGGGCAAGGTGGTCAGCACCGCGCCAGCGGTTAGGCAGCGGGATGAACGCAACTGGAGCATTTGGCGACGAGTATCACCGGGCACGCTGCCCACCTCCTCGGGCCCGCAAGTTCCCGCCGTCCAGAGGCGGCCAGTCACCTAACAGGCCGATCCCGACGACCAGGCCGGCAGGCCCGAAACAGCACCGACGGTCGGCCTGGAGCGCCACGAGGAGGGTGGCGCGATCCAGACGCCCACCGTGGGCGCGGTACGCATCATGCAGGCGGTCGGCCTCGCACCATACCTTCGGCGACCGGCAGCAGCGTGCAGCAGCGAACCCCTCTGCATCCGCGAGCAGGGACCGCACTTGGTCACGGCGGGCGCGCAACACTTCTAGGGCGGCGGCGGCGGATGGATCCTCCGGGACGGATGGGTCCACCCTGGGTCGTCCGTCGCCCAACCACAGGCAGCCTCCAGACTGGTGATATCGGGCCATGGCCTCCGTCGTGGTCACAGTTCCTCGCCCCCAGGCCGCCGGAACGGGACCACCTTGTGTGGGGCATCTGCGGACTGCGCATTGGCATCCGCGTCCCCATGGCACACACCTTGAGCAAACCTCGTTTTGTGACCGCAGCCGTTGGCGCTCAAGGCTTGCGAGGTTTGCTCATCCTGCCCCCGATGATCAAACCTCGAATCCCTTGGAGCAGAAGGGCTACGGGGTGTTTTCGAGGTTTGCTCAAGCTTTGTGCCATGGGGGGCGATGCTGTCTCCGAGGTCCGGCAACGCCCAGTAATGCACACCTCGAGCGCCCCATTCGCCTCGGCATCCCAGCGCGGTCCGCGCACGGCGCAGCGTCACCTCCCGGTGTCCCGCCGCAGATCCCTCGCGCGTCAACTCATCCCATGTCGCACGTCGACCGCCGGAGAGGGCAGACCGCAACCAATCGTCCGCCTTGCTGATCGCTGAACTCTTGCGAGCCGGGGTTGGCTCGGGGGCCAACAGCGCAGCGGCAGTCAGGTCGCACGCGCCCGTCCAGGACACCCGCACGGTGTCAATGGGCGTGCCGGGGTCTGCATAGACGCTGAACGGCACCAGGGCGTATCCCATGGCGTCCGGCTCCGCCGCGAGGGAGTGCTTGACGGCAACAATAGCCCTGTGCGTAGGCTCCTGCGGATCAGCTCCTGCCAACAGCACGCTCCGTGCGGCTGCGCCAAAATCCATGCTGCCCCAGCCGCGGTCTATGGCCGCGTCAGCGGAGGACTTGCGCAGATGGCGCAGGATCAGCACTGCGCACCCCGTCTTGCGAGCCATCTCGCCCAAGCCGTCCAAGACCGGTCGCACTTCTTCGGCGCGATGGGCGTCGACACCGGAACCCAGGTAGCTCTGCACCGGGTCAATGACCACCAGCACTGCGCCCGTCTCCTGTACCGCGTCGGCCAACACACCCACGTCGCCCATGGTCACGGGTTCGAGGGCAGACTCTGGCGCATCCCCGGCATGCGCTTTGCGGCGGCCATCCAGCAAGAACAGCCGATGCAGGTCGGCGTCTGCGGCCTCCGCGCGCGGGCGCAGCGTGGTAGCAGGGTCGTCCTCGCGAGACAGGTAGATGGCCGCGCCCGATATGCCCGGGGTCCCGTCTGGCATTGCCGCTCCGGTCGTTACGCGAGCGGCCAGGTCCAGGGCCACGGTGGACTTGCCCTGGGCGGGGCGGCCATCCAAGATGGTCAGGGCGCCCAACGGGATACGGGCCTGCCAAAGCCACCGGACGGCCTCTGGCATCACCTCCGCCAAGGGACGCAGCGCGGGAATGTAGGTCGGGCCACCAACCGGACGCATTACCACGGCACCGTTGGCGTCCGCGTGGGTCGCGCGGACACGCTCCATTTCCGCGGCAAGGCTCGGGGGCGCGATATCTCGCGGTGTCATTGGGCATCACGATTCGTTGGGACGCGCGGAGTTGGGCTGCGTCGAGGCGCCCGAGGCGTCTCGGGATGCGTGGCGGGATGTATCGCCATCAGGGCGATATCCACGACGGCAGCAATACGTCGTTGCACGTCAGCGGGATCGGTACGCTCCGGGGGCCGTCCGACCACGATCCGTCGCAGCGGCTGCCGCATCTCACATCACCACGGATAGCGTAAAGCCCCTTGGCACGGTCACTGGGGTAGTTGCGTCTGACCCATTTTGGCGCCCGCCCTTGAGCCTGGGTGGTCCGGTCAAGAGCGGTCTGGCCTGCGCCAACGCAGGCCTTGGAGAGCGAGCATCAACCCTCGTCGCTTGGTGCTGTCGGTAAAGTAGGCCGGACCAAACGACGAGGGTGGGAAACCCCACAGACAGCGGCTTTCGCCGACTGAGTTAGCGAATCTGAACCGCCTGGGTCCACCGGAGCGTAGAGATTGCGTCCTGACCGTCAAGACAGTCCGTCGGGTCCCGCACGATGTGCCGGATGGACGTACTGCATCGGGCGTGGGCCCAAGCAGCGGCGAACGACGGGGCAGCGGGAATCGACGGCATCGGGTTTGCGGCCACAGGTCGAACTTTTGTTGCCCCCCCCGGCAGCCCGTTAGGCGCAGACTTCGACTCATCTGGCCGCAGGCCCGCCGGGAGCGTTGTGCACGCCCAACCCCTCGGAGCACCCCGACACACTGCATGTAGGTGCCGCTCTCGCATACGGACCCCAGCGGTGGGGCGGCGCGCATGGCTCGTGCACAATTAGGGCGTCTTGGCCAACTCCTTGAGACTGAGGCGCTTCCCGATGCACAACGGCAGACGAGTCGAAGTCTGAGGCGTGCTACCGCCCAGCCGACACCAATCGCAAGGACGGTAATAAGCTCTTCGCCCGGAAAGCGAGGGGATGGTACCGTCCCATCCGATGGATGCGGCGCGATGCAAACCCAGGTGACAGCAGGCAGCGTGGGTAACGCGAGCGATGGGACTTTTGTCCGCACATATGATCTCTCTGGAGGGGCGGTTCCTGCGGCATCCAATAGGGCTGTTGTACGCACCAATGCATCG
>DAHWHT010000127.1 GCA_027335515.1 Clostridia bacterium | reverse complement strand
CTGCTGCCTTCGCCCGCGTCAGCGGGGCTCGGCTCCCTCGATTTGTTTCACGACGCGGCAGGCTTCACTTCACGTTGCGGACCGGCTGCTTGTCCCGGACTCCTCTCCCGCCCTCAGTGTGGGGCCCTCCCGGGAGGCATTTCCCGCCTCCGTCGTCTGCCACCTCAGTCCCAGGCCGCGTCTCGGTAGTGGGCGCTTACGCCTCGGTGGTCAGCACGTCTTCCTGGGCCAGCTCGCATCCCTGCTTGCCAAGTGCGGTTGCGGATCCCTACCCCTCGCTTCGACCGGGTCGTCGCCGACCTACGCCGGAGGGGTGACTTGACGGCTCCGACTCTGCCGCCGCCGGGCTCTCACCGGCCGGATCGGGTCACCTTACCTGGACGCACCCCACGCTACTCTCCCTGGATTGGAAACCAGATACGGAGTCCCTGGTGCCTCGCCCGGAGTCTCCATAAAGACCCGCCGCGAGGACGGCGGTCGATCGGGAGGGTCCAGGGGCGACCGGCGCAAGCCGGATTGGGGCGGCACGAATGGCAGATGTCGCGGTTTGTCAAGCAAATCGGGCAACTGCTGACACCGTGCACACCCCGAACTGGATTCAGGAACCCGGGATGTGGGGCGACCGGTCACCCCCACCAGCCCTGGCGGACGAGCCCCTACGGCCCCCTGCCGCCACCGGCCGGCCGGCGCAGCGCAGATCCGGCCCGGCGCGTGTCCCCGGCGGGGAGCCCGTCCGACGCGGGCCGGACTGCGGACGCCTGGCCGGATGCGTGCCCGCTCCCGATGGTGAAGATCGCCAGACCGGGGGCGCCGCCACCGGCCCCCCGGCGGTACGACTGTGGCCACGAGGCCCTGGGGTCGCCGCCGCGCGGATCCCGCGCGCTGCGGCAGGGCGCCCGCGGCACGCAGCCGAACTGGGCAGGGCGCGGTCCAGCTCCGCCGTACCTCCGGTGGGCGGATCGCGGCGGGAGGGGCTGTGCGCGTCATGGCGGATGTTCCCTGGATGGCCTTCGATGCCCTGCGGCATCCCTTTGCGTCGCGCCGCACGACGGTGTTCGCCCGCAACGGCATGGTGGCGACCTCTCAGCCCCTGGCCGCGGCGGCCGGGCTGGACGCGCTGCGCCGCGGCGGCAACGCCGTCGATGCCGCCATTGCAACGGCCGCCGCTCTGACGGTGGTCGAGCCGACCTCCAACGGCATCGGCAGCGATGCCTTCGCCATCGTCTGGCACCAGGGCCGGATGCACGGGCTCAACGCAAGCGGGCCGGCTCCGGCCGCCATCTCACTGGAGGCGGTCAGGCGCAGTGGGGCTCAGCGGATGCCCCAACACGGCTGGACCCCCGTGACGGTGCCGGGGGCACCCGCGGCATGGGCCGCGATGGCGCGGCGCTTCGGCCGCCTGCCGCTTCACGACAGCCTGGGCGCCGCCGTGGCCTATGCCGAAGGCGGCTACCCCGTCTCCCCCATCCTGGGCCGGTATTGGGCCGCGGCCTTCCACGCCTACCGCCGGCAACTCACCGGCCCCCTGTTCCAACCGTGGTTTGAGACCTTCGCCCCCGAGGGCCGCGCGCCATACTGCGGCGAACTATGGCGATCCCCGGGTCACGCGGCCACCCTGCGGGCCATCGGCGAGTCCGAGGCGGGAGCCTTCTACCAGGGGGACATCGCCGACCGCATCGACGCCTTCTCCCGGGCGCACGGCGGCTACCTGCGCAAGAGCGACCTGGAGGCGTTTCGGCCAGAGTGGGTCGAGCCGCTGAGCGTCCGCTACCGCGGCTATGACGTCTGGGAACTTCCGCCCAACGGCCAGGGCATCGTCGCCCTGATGGCGCTGAACATCCTGTCGGGATTCGCCTTCGACGCGCAGGGGTCCCCGGAAACGCTGCACCTCCAACTGGAGGCGATCAAGCTCGCCTTCGCCGACGGCCGGGCGTTTGTCACCGATCCGGCGCGGATGCGCGTCCGCGCGGAGGACCTGCTGACGCCGGCCTATGGCGACCAGCGCCGCCGCGAGATCGGCGCGACGGCGGGCATCCCCGCGCCGGGACGCCCGCCGGAGGGCGGCACGGTCTACCTGGCCACGGCCGACGCCGACGGCAACATGGTGTCGTGGATCCAGAGCAACTTCATGGGGTTCGGCTCGGGCGTGGTCGTGCCCGAAACCGGGATCAGCCTGCAGAACCGCGGCCACACCTTCTCGCTGGACCCCAACGCCGCCAACTGCCTCGCACCGGGCAAGCGCACCTACCACACCATCATCCCCGGCTTCCTCACCAAAGACGGGGTGCCCGTCGGGCCCTTCGGGGTGATGGGCGGCTACATGCAGCCGCAGGGGCACGTGCAGGTGATCATGAACACCCTGGATTTCGGCTTGAATCCGCAGGCCGCGCTCGACGCCCCCCGGTGGCAGTGGATCGAGGGGCGCCACGTGGAAGTCGAGGCGTTCCCGCCGGACGTGCTGGCGGCCCTCGGAGAGCGCGGCCATCAACCACACCAGGGTGCGGACGTCGGGGGTTTCGGGCGCGGCCAGCTGATCTGGCGCGATCCCGAAAGCGGCGTCCTGGCCGGTGGCACCGAACCGCGCGCCGACGGCGGCATCGCGGCCTATTGACGCCCCGGGCACGGCCGCTCACGGCCCGGGCAGCACCGCGGTGTCACCGGTCCTCGCCTGCCAGTCCCGCAGCCGGGCGGCCATGGCGCGCACCCGCGACGCTTCGGCCGGCCAGCCGATGCGGTTGCGGGTCTCGTGCGGGTCCTCCCGCAGGTCATACAGCGTGTGGTCGCCGCTGCCGTCCAGGGTCAGCTTCCAACGCGGCCCGCGCAGGGTGCGCAACGCCGCTGCGCGCAGTCGGGCGTCCTCCCTCGGACTGCGCGCGCCGATCTCCGGCGGCCACAGGCCCTCGCCGCCGTTCCACTCCACCACGACGGCCGGCCCGCCGTCCGCCTCATCTCCGTCGGCAACCGTCGCCCCGCGCGCCAGCGGCAGCAGGCTCGGTCCCTGCAGGCCGGGCGGCGGCGGACAACCGGCCGCGTCCAGCAGCGTCGGCACCAGGGAAACCAGGCTCACCGGCTGCGCGACCCGCCGCGGAGCCAACCCGGGCAGGCGCAGCAGCAGCGGCACGCGGACCGCCCCCTCATACTGCGTGCACTTGGCCACCAGACGGTGGTCGCCCATCATGTCCCCGTGGTCGGAGGTGAAAAGGACGGCGGTATCGTCCTCCAGGCCGAGGTCCGCCAACGCCCCCAGCACCCGGCCGACGTGGGTGTCCACCAGGGCGCACAGGCCGAGGTAGCGGGCACGCAGGTCGGTCCAGCCCGCCTCGTCGTCGCGGTCGAGATGGGGGTTGTGGCGCGCGTACCGTTCGCGCATCCACCGGTAGCGGGTGGGCATGGCCGGATCCGGCGGCGCGGCGAAGGTCGGGGGCAGACCCACCGTGTTCCGAGGCACCTGGGCGTCGCGCGGACCGAAAAACGGCATGTGCGGCTCAAGCAGGCTCAGCATGAGCACAAACGGCCGGTCCGCGCTGGCGCACGCCGCCAGGAAATCCATCGCCCGATCGGCCAGGAAGGCCGGCTTGCCCAGGGCCTCCGGAAGGCGGGCGGCAAAGCCGCGGCTGAAGACGCGGCGCCCGACTGGCCCGGAGTCCGGCGCCAACCCCTGGCCCTCCAGAAAGTGGGCGTACGCCGAAACCCCCTCCGCCGCATCCTTCGTATACATGTCCTCGCTCGCCACCCAGGTGTCAAAGCCGTGCTGGGCGGAGAGTTCGCGCCCCAGGTGCCATTTGCCCATGTACGCGGTGGCGCGGCGCGGATCCGGCACCCCCCCGGCCAGCCACTGCGGCAGCGTCCGCAGATCCGGCGGCAGGGGGATGTTGTTGCCGGTCGCGCCGTGGGTGTGCGGAAACAGCCCCGTCAGGATCGAGCCGCGCGACGGGGTGCACACCGG
>DAHWHT010000058.1 GCA_027335515.1 Clostridia bacterium | reverse complement strand
GCTGCTGCGCGACCTCCCCGCGCTGGCGCCGCCCCCCGGCGATCTCCTCCACCAGGCTCCTTCCCCTGGCGCCCGCGTCCCTACGGCGACCGCCGAGGGCGGAGCGGCGTTCACGCCTCCCCGTGCGCGTCTCTCCGATGCGCTCCGTGACGCCCCGCATCAAATCGGTGCGCACGCTGACCCCACCTTTCCCGGGTATCGGGTATAAGGAGCGGGACCGGGCGGAACGGGATCGTGCCTAGCGCCCGCCCGACCCGGCCCCCTTCATTAGTAGGAAGCGGTGAGACCGACCGCTTCGGCATAGACCAGCCAGGTTTCCACCGAAGCGATGACGACGCGCGCCTCCACAGCGAGCAACTCAATGCCCACCAACGACACGCGCGCCCACAGGTCAACGACGATGCCCTTGTCGAGGATCCGGTCGAGCACCTCCGCGAGACTGGACCCACCGGTACTGGTCCTAATGGCCACCACCACGGCCCCCTTCTATGGAACTGTGGAGCCTGTCAGCCTGTCTTCGCGCCTCAGCGGCCCGCCACCGCCATGCCGCTACGGTATATGCGCCGCCTCTGGGCCGCGTGCCCGGATGGCCGAGAGCGTCACCCTCCCTCACTGCTCGCCTCGGCACCCCCCCTTTCGCTTAAGTGCGTCCCAAACCCCACAGATGGTGGACGTTGAGCCGTCCCGCGCGGCCGAGGCACAACATCTGGTCGTCGCCCACGCACTTCACCGAACAGGTACCGCTTTCGCACCTGGCTCGCGGCCGCGCACCGGCGCCGCCCCCAACCTCCGGGCGAACGCCCCTACCGTGGCTCGTGCAGCCGGCAGACCGTGATGATCTCGTCCTCCAGCGCGTAGACAGCTACCAAGAAGGTGACGGTCACCACAACAACCTTGCAGTCCGGGTCCACGCCGGCGTTGCACTCGAGGTCGCGAATCTTGACGAGGGCCTCCATGTGGTGGTGGTGGCCGTGCCAGTCGCCCTCCACGGGGAACGGGATACGCCCCCGGTAAAAGGCGATGGTGCGCAACTGCCGGTCACCGTGCTCGGTGTCGACGCGGACCGCGATACGCAACAGCGCCGTCACGTCCCAAGCGTCGTCCCGCGCCTCCACGCGAGCCTGGATCAGCTCGGCGTGACAGCGGTCCACCTCTTTGACCTTGGTGAACACCCTCAGGCTGCGCACGACCTCGCCCGCCTGGATCGCGCGGTCCCGCACGACGTCGGTCAGGATCTCGATGGGAATACAGCGCGGCGCAGTGCCTGCGCCCTGTGTACTCACGTCTGTTCCCTCCTCGGAGAGGCACCGCCCGGACAAGGCTATGTCGGCGGCGGGCGGGGGGTGACGGCGCAGCGCAGAGGGCCGCGCTGTGCGCGGTGAACAGCCGGAGCGAGCCGCCGTTACCGGCATCGGCGGACGCCGGGGCGGCCGGGCGCCTGCGGGCAGCGGTCTAGGCCGCTGCCCGCCCGGGTCCAGAAACTCGTGCGGTGTTAGCCCGGGGCACGTGCCGGCCACCGGGCCCGTGCCAAGGGCGGCACCCCGGCACAAGCCCCGCGCCGGATGGAGCCTTGGCCGCGGCGTTCTTCGCGAACCTGCGGGCGACCGGGGGGCTCGGTGCTGGAGCCAGAGGAGGTGGATCGCCTCCCCGCCGAGATCAACCACATCTGCGTGGTGGGCGAGGGCGGGATCCATACGGCGGGCGCGAAGGGATCACCCTCCGCCAAGGTGCTCGATCAGCGCCCGGCCCAGGGGGCGTTGCGCCCCCGGGGCCGGGCACCCGTCAGCCCCGGCCGTAGCGATCTTCCAGCCCTCCGGCAGCATGCGGTCGCAGGTGCGACTGCGAACGGACCACGCGCCGGTCATGGCGGCGTGCACCGCCTGTAGCCTGCGTCGCTCTGCCGCAAGTTCGCCAGCCGGCCACGTGACTTGGCGGTGGCTCCTCACTCAGCCGCCGCGCGCAACGGATCGTATCGCCTGACCTCGCGCACCGCGTCGAAGTCCGTGTCGACGCTGACGATGCCCTCCAAACCGTGCAATGCGACCACCGCGGCATGGATGGCGTCGCGCGCCGAGAGCCGAGGATACTGGACCAGCAACGCGGCTGCCCGCCTGACCTCCGTCGGCCCGATGGGGATCACCGCCGGGAACAGGTCGAGCACCAGCGACACCAACTCCGCCCCACGCTGAGACTCGCCCCGGCCCGCGTAGAGGTGCAGCAACTCCTGGAGGACCTCGGCGTCCACGGTGAAGGCGCCGTGCCGTGCAGAGGCGGCCCTGCAAAGATCGGCGCAGGGCACCTTCCACGGATGTGCACGGCCCGCCGCGTACACCAAGACGTTCGTGTCAATGAGCTTCAATGTCTCGCCTCAGATGCGCCTCAATCTCCTCCTCGACCGCGGACCAGTCCGCGGGAGGGTCGAGAGCTACGGCACCGGACAGCAGGCGGGCCAAGGCGCGCTGGCGGATGCCGTCCACGGGAGCCAGCACCTGTTGGCGCACCGCATCGCGGACGAGTTGCGCCACCGTCACGCCGAGTTCGGATGACCTCCCCCGCAGCCGTGCGTATTCGTCTGTGTCGAACAGCACCTCCACGCGACGCCCGAACACGGCGGCACCTCCGTAGGCATCCGTATGCGAACCAGCGTACCATGGGCCGTCGCGGAACGTCAACGAGGGGCGTGCCGCCGTCCAGCCCCTCATCCCACTGGCCGGTCCGGCGCAAGAGCGGCTGGCGCACGCGCGGGCGTGCCGAGAGCAGCGGCCGCGGCGCATCCGCCTCCCCCGCGCCGGACGGTCGCTCCCCCCAAAGGGTGCGGGACGGGCGCTTAGGGACTGGCAGGATACTACTTCTCGTGAAATGCGGTGCGCTCCGATCACAGGCATCGCGGACCAGACGTTGGTACCCACGCCCGCAGGCTTGTGCCAGTTGAGTTCCGGGTCCGCGGTGCCATGTTTGCCGACA
>DAHWHT010000055.1 GCA_027335515.1 Clostridia bacterium | reverse complement strand
AGGGGACGTAAGACCCGGCGCTGCCGGGCAGACCTCGGGGGAAGCGGGAAGCCGGCACGGAGGCAATGCGCCTCGGGTCAGACCGGCGGTTCTACCCGGAAACGGGTGGATGCAAGATTTGACTACGGATCTTGCAACGGTGATTGAGATCTGGGCAGGAGGCCGACGCCTGGAGGTGCCCCTGCGGTCGCCGGCCGGTGGGAAGGCCCGCCCTGGGGCGAGTCCTGCCGTTCGTGGTAGACGGAAGTCGTTTCGGTCCGCGGCCCCGACGGTGGAGCGGCGGGCGACCCCCGTCCACGAGGCGACCCAGCACTGATCGCTCTGGAACTGGAACAGGAACGGGAACCGGCCTGAACACACCGGGAGTCTTTGGGGCTGGACGGAGCGGCGGATGTCCTGGGGCGCCGGTCGGAGTCCAGCAAGCGCGAGACGACGCAGGCCGCGTTCGAGCCAAGCGGGGACGCCGGGGGGGTCGGGTGGGGCCATGCACCTGCCGGGCGGCAGGCCCTTGCGGGATGCGGTCGACGAGCGGGAGGCGGCGCTCTTTGTCGGGCGGAGGCGTGAGCTCGACCGGTTCGCCGCGGCGCTCGTACGGCGGCCAGCCGGCGCCCGCGTCTTCTACGTCCAGGGTTCGCCAGGGGTAGGCAAGTCCGCTCTGCTGCGGGCATACCGACGCCTGGCCGCCGGAGCCGGCATCGCCACGGTCTCGCTCGACGGTCAGGTCGTCGAGCCGACGCCAGTGGGGGTGCTGCGCGCCATCGCCGGCCACGTGTCCGTCGTCGTCGCTTCGGGTGGCGGCGATGTCCCGCCCTTGGCGGCGTCCGTCGTGCGGGCCCTGGAGGGTCTGGCGTCGGCGTCTGGCCTGCTGCTGCTCGTCGATGCCTACGAGCAACTCCTGAGCTGCGACCGCTGGCTGCGCAGCGAGATCTTCGGCGCGCTGGGTCCCGGCGCGGTGCTGACGCTCGCCGGTCGCGGCCGTCCGCGCGACCTCTGGCCGGCGGACCGTGCCTGGCGCAGCCAGGTGGAGGAGGTGCAGTTGGAAGACATCCCTGAGGACGAGGCACTCGAACTGCTGGAGCGTTATGGAGTGGTAGAGGAGGGCCTGCGGCGCGGCGCGGTCTCCGTCGCCGGCGGGCGGCCCCTGCTGCTCGGGCTGGTGGCGGACGCCCTGCCGGACGGGGGTGTCCCCCTGGCCCCCGTCTCGGCGGAAGGCGGACTGGGGCCTTTGGTCCTGGGCCTGCTCGAGCGCCTTCTCCATCCCGACTCGACGCGGCGCGCCTGGGAGGCCGACGACGGCAGCCCCGCAGGCCTGTGCCTCGCAGCGGCCTCCATGCTGCGCAGTTTCGACCGGGCGGTCGTGGAGAGCATGTTGGAACCGTCGGTCGTGGCCCGTGGCTGGCCGGTCCTGGTCGATCTGCCCGTGGTCCGTCCGGTCGGCGGGCGTTTCCTGCTGCACGAGGTGGCTCGGGAGCAGGTCGCCGCCGCGGTGTCCGAGCGGCGGCCGTGGACGGTGCACCGCTGGCGCCGTCTGGCCATCGAGCACCACCTGGCGGCGGTCGCGTCCGCCCGGCCCAAGGAGGTCGCGGGGGAGCAGTGGGCGGAGCTCACCTGCCTGGCGACCGAGTGCCTGTGGCACACCTGGCTCTACCCGGAATCGGAGGCACACCTGAGGTGGCGTTTCGAACGGGGCGCCTCCCCGGCGGACCTGCCGCAGTTGGTGCAATGCCGCGCGGCGACACTGGCACGCACCTTCGGGGTGGGGCGGGAGGGTCTGGCCAGCGTGCCCACGGAGGTGGGGGAGCTCCTTGCCGCCTACCCCGAAGGGTTCGTGCTGGCCCGCGGGCCGGCCGGGGAGATCCTCGGCTATTCGGTGGCGGTGCCGCTGCTGCGGGCGACCCGCACGGCCCTGCTCGGTGAGCCGGCGACGGCCGCCTACCTGCGCTGGCTGGGCGACGAGGCGCTCGCGGGGATGGAGGGGCGCCTGCTCACGGTCGGGCAGATGGGCCTGCGCGATCCGGCCGACGAGCTGTATTTCGCGCTCTTCCGGGAGGTGTTCCGGGAACTGGCCCACTACCGCCAGATGGTGGTGCTGACGGCCCTGTCGGCGGCGGAGCGTTTCGCGCCCCTCGTCGGCGGCGCCCGCGTCCCCGGGTTTGAAGTCATGCTGCCCGGCCGGCACCTGCCCAACCGCGCCTACCGGATCGACCTCGCAGGCATCGGCTACGCGCGTTGGCTCGAGGAACTCGTCGCGCCACCCGGCCTTGCGCCGGCCTCGGCGGACGAGCGGGCGGCCGCCGCGCGGGAGGCGTTGGAAGCGCTGAACGATCCGCCGCGACTGCGTACCTGCGCGGTCGCCCGGCACTGCGCGCGCGTCCTGGGCGACGGGGGGCCGCGGAGCGTGCGTGCCTGGCTGCTGGACGCGCTCGCCAGCGGCCGGTTCTCCTCGGAGTTCGGGGCGGAGCTGCTCCGCGGCTATTACGTGGAGCGCGCCCTTGCGCACGAGGCGCTGGCCGAGGCCCTGCACCTGTCCCGCCGCACCTACTTCCGCCACCTGCACCAGAGCCTGGTCGACCTGGGCGGGCTGCTCTTCAGTTGAGGTCTCGCGTTGCGCTAGGCCGGCGTCGTCCAGGGGGTACATGCCGTGCGGAGCGCCTTCGGGCACCGCCGCGGCATCCCGTGCCGTTGCGCGGACGCATCCGCAGCCTGGGTGCACCACCCAATACGATGGCACCTTCCTGACACTGCGGGGGATACCCTCCGCGACCGATCATGGTGGATAAGTCGCAGGCGACGGTTGGTACCGGGGTGGCAGCCCTGTGCGGTAGGGGGTGCGTCGCTCGGAGGTGTGGTGCCGTCCGGGCGTTCGACCCCGCGCCCCGGGCCTGCGTTCTGCGCCAGGCGGCGGTGTCGGGGCGGGCCTGGGGGTGGGCGTGTGCCGCCCCTCGGTAGCCCGGGCGGGATCACGTGGGCCCCTTGGAGGCCGTGGTCGTGGGCCGGCCCCTGCGCGACGGGGGCCGGGCACAAGGCGCAGCTCGTGGTCGCGCGGCTGGCGCCTGCATCCGGGTGTCCCGCAGGGATAGGAGGCTGCGGTGCGGCGCAGCGGGCGGCCGCGTTGACCCACGGGGAGTGCCCACCCGGGGAGTGGGGCGCGACCAGGGCGGAGCCTGCGCGGCGGAAGATGCGCCCCGGTATCGCTCGCGGGCGGCACCTGCCCAGGCAGGCCGTGCGGGCGAAAATGGGCTGGAAGCCAGGGTGTGGCGGGCCCGATGGACCGTGGTGGGCGCATCCGGACGGTTCCGTGCGGGCCGACCGCGCGGGGTATCCGGACGGAGCCGAGGTTGAACGATCAGGGGGGATCGTGGTGAGCAGCGGGACGCCTGGGACGGGTGAGCCGGTGGGCGCGGGCAGCGGCCTCGCGCCCCACGTGGCGGCGGGTTTTGCCTACCTTTTCGGGTTTGTGGGCGGCATCGTCTTCCTCCTGCTCGAGCGTCGGGACCGGACCGTACGCTTCGCCGCCACGCAGTCCATCCTGCTGTCTGCAGCCTGGGTGGCGGTCTGGGTCGCCTACTCGCTCCTTTTCGCCATCGTCGCCCTGGTACCGGTGGTGCGCTTGCTCGCCTTCGCCGTGGCGGCGCCGGTGGGCTTCCTGGTCGGGGCGGTCTTTTTCGTGGCCTGGCTGCTGTCGGTGGTCCGGGCGTTTCAGGGAAAGGCGGTGCGGTTGCCGTTCCTGGGCGACCTGGCCGATCGGTTCCTCTCGGCGGCGCTCTGAAAGGTTTCCGGTCCCGGGCCGCAGGCGTACGGGTGGCGGTCGCGGATGCGCAAAGGAGAGGCGTGTCATGCGGGCGGGCGGATCGTTGCGGCTCCTGGTCCCGGCATCGGCGCTTGCGTTCAGCGTGGCCTGCGGCAGTGCCGCGGCGTCCCGGAGCGTCGCGGGTGTACCTTCCGCCACCGCTTCCGGGACCACCAGCGGTGGCGTGGCCGTTTCTCAAGGCGGCCCCGCCTCCAAGCCCGCGGGGGGCCACACGTGGGCGGGAGGCGCGGCGTGGGCCGGTCTGACCAAGCTTGGCAACTACGCGTACCTTGCGACCACCACCACGACGGACGGTGCCAAGAGCGCCACGGCGACCGTCGAGGCACGCTACCACAGCTCGACGGACTACGAGCTCACGATTCGCCAGGGCAAGCAGCGGGCGGCGCAACTGATCCTGGCCTCCAACGGCCATCGCTACCTGGTGCATGCCGGCCAGCAGGCGCCGATGGACCTGGGTGCCGGGGGCAGCAAGAGCCCGTTTGCCGCTCTCTTCGACGCCTATCGGATGCAGGCCGCGGGTCCGTGGACCGGGCTGTTCTCGGGCAGCCAGGGGACGTACAGCGGGCCGTGTTCCGTCTTGGGTCGGCCGGGCAGCGCGTTTCACGTGGGAGGTGCCACGTCGGCTGCGGTCGGCGCGGTGACCGGGTTGAGCGAGAAGGTCACGGGCACCACGTGCCTCGACGCGCGCACCAAGGTACCGCTGAAGGCCGAGTTCCACTGGTCCATGGCTGCGGGCGGCCAGACCATGACCTACACGGATCGTTTCGCGGTGACGGCGATCGGCACCGTGCCGGAGATCCCGCCTCCGAGCGGAGCGAAGCCGTTCCCCGGGGCGCCGGGTTCATGATGGAGTCTCCGCCACGCGTATCCAGATGCCGTGGCGCGGGCGTCGCAAGGAGGTGGCGGGCCGGAGGGCGGCCGGGGTCCGGGAGTCCTGTCGAGGTGCACATCCAGTGCGTTCCAAAGGGAGCAAAGAGGCGGGCGCTTCAGATGGCCCGGGTGCTGACGACAACGCGGATCGGGAACGACCGCTCCGGGCCGCTGGGGGCGTCGTGGGGCTTGTCCCGGTGCCGGCCCTGGCGGCAGGGGGCGGCGAGGGCTGGTTGCAGTCGCGGAAGGCGGGCGTCGCCGTGGGGCCCCTTCAATTCAACGACCTGGGCGATTTCGACTGGGCGCGGCCGGCCATGGGACGGTTTGGCGGGCCAGGGGATCCTGCGCCGGGTCGCCTTCGGCCGCTTCGGCCTGACCGGCGAGGTGTTCCGCCACGTCGCCGCGCTGGCGAACCACCTCCTGCGCCTGGCGGCGCCGGGCGCAGCCCCGGAGGTCCAGCGACGTTCCGCAGAGCCACAGGGACCACAGGGCCATTGAGGCTGCCGCTGCTCATTCTGGCCGCGGAGCAGCGCCGGACGGTGCGGGCCGGCGTCGTGGATGGCGGCCAGGGTTCGCCATTGGGCGGCACTGGCGGCAACGGCTATCGAGCAGCACGTTGTGAGCGGCCTCCGGGACGGCTTCTTCGACCTCGACGCGGACTTGCGCGTGCGCAGGTTGGCGTGCTGCGCGACGGCGCCCTGCGGCACTTCCTGCAGGCGTCTGCCGGGACGTCCGTGGCGGGTGTCCGCCCAGCGACCCGTTCGGCCGCGGGCCGAACCCAGTTGACGATCACCGGCTTCGGTTTCGACGCGGTCGCCAAGGTTCTCTTCGAGGGCCCGCAGGCGGCGGGGATCGAGCCGTCGCCGGACTTCACGGTCGATTCTGACCGGAAGATCACGGCCAAGTGCCTTCCGGAGCTGCCGGTGGGGCGTCGGGGAACGCACGCGCTGCGATAGCGAGCGTTAGGTCGGTTTCCCTCCTCAACCGCTGCAAGGAATGGGACATCCCCTCTGCCGGGGCGCGGAAACGCCACGTCCATTGTGGCGGACACGGGCTGCCGGAGCCGACCGTTGGGCGCCCGAGCCGTCCCGGGTCGCGTCACGGACCAAAGTATGGTGAAACAAGGGGCGCTTTGGCGAGATGGCGCTGTCGTCGTCCGCGGTTGGCATGGAGATTCACATCTTTTGCGTAGGTGGCCGCGGTGCCGTTTCCGGAAGAGGAAGGGTTAGTGGGATGGGCGCGCGGCACAAGGGGAGGGTGCGCTGGCGGAGCGACGGCGTTCGATCCGCCGGTGATGACCCAGGTTGACCAGTGGGTGGGCCTGGGGGGCCGTGTCGTGGTGGTGGTGGCCACCCTGCGCCCGCCCGGCTCCGGCCCGTCCACCTTGGTGCAGGTGAGCGAGTGCCTGGAACGGTCACCGCGAGGATCGTTTTGGGCGGCCATCCGTCTTCCGCTTGAGCCGGTGGATCCCTCGTTGCGGGAGGATGTCCTGGCCGTGGGTGCGTATCAGTAGCAGGGGGCATGAGCCACCTGCGGTCGGATTGGATGGAACCCTGGGAGGTCGGACGATGCGGCGGTATGTGTGGGGGATCGTGGCGGCATTGGTGGTGGCGGGCGGGGCCTGGTGGTACCACCAGCAGGTGGCGCAGGCGGCGGCCCGTCCGGCCACGCTGCTGCACACGGCGGCGGTGCGCAAAGGCACCATCTCCAGCACGATGACGGCGACCGGCACGGTGCAGGCGCTGCAGGAGACCGAGGTGCGCGTCGGGGTGGGAGTGAACGGCACCCTGATGCCCTTCAACTGGAACACGTCGCAGAAGGTGACCCAGGGCCAGGTGCTGTTCCACCTCGTCAATCCCTCGCAGCAGCAGCAGACCACCATCGATGAGAGCAACCTTCGCTCGGCCCAGTTGCAACTGCAGCGAATGCAGGCCGATGCTGCCGACACAAAGCCGCAGCAGGCCGCGTTGACCAACGCCGAACTCGGGGTGCAGCAGGCGCAGTATGCGTACGGCACGTCGCTGGCTGCTCAAAAGGCGGACCAGCAGGTTCTGGCGCCGATCTCTGGGACGGTGAGCGGCGTCGATGTCAGCCGGGGAGCCGCGGTCGGTAACGGCGCCGCGGTGGCGTCGATCGTGCGGACTGGGATCCTGGACGCGCAGTTGCAGGCGTCCCAGACCCAGGTGGGGTCGATCAAACCTGGCCAAGCGGCGATCGTCTTTGCCAACGGCGGCAATACCAGCGGCGCAGTGTCCTCGGTGGCACCGACGCCCGACCAGTTGATCAAGGGTGTGCCTGCGTACCAGGTGGATGTCGCCCTGACCAACCCTGGGGGTTGGCTGTCGGGCATGCCGGTGACGGCGTCGGTCGAGACCACCCCTTCCAGCCAGACGTGGCTGACGGGTCTGGCTGGAGTGCTAGCCAGTCCTGCGGCGGTAAACGCCGTAACCCAGGCCGGCGGCACGCTGCAGACGCTCGACGTGCAGGTGGGCCAGACGGTGAAGGCCGGGCAAGTGATGGGTACCGTCTCGTCCCCCTCGTTGGCCAACGCGGTGACAGCGGCGCAACAGGCCCTTACCAATGCCAAGCAATCGCTGGCGGCCTTGCAGGTCAACCAGAAGGCGAGCGCCATCTCCCTGCCGTTCAGCCTGAAGCAGCAGGAGATCAGCGTGGCGCGGATTAAGGGTGCCGTGCAGCGCGACCAGACGATTGACCGTCAGTTGGTGGTGCGCAGTCCGGTGACCGGGACCATCAGTGGTATCCAGGCCGTCTCCGGCGAGCCCGTGTTTCCAGGGTCGCCGCTGATGACGATCGGCGACTACAGCAAGCTGCTGGTGTTCTTCCCGCTTTCGCAGCTGTATGTGAACCGGATCCATGTCGGCATGGCGGCGACGGTGACGGCGACGGCCGCACCGGGCAAGACCTTCGAGGGCAAGCTCTACCTGCTGGCGCCGGAGGGTACCAACGTTAACGGCGTGGCGAACTTCCAGGCCCAGGTGATCATCCCGCGACCGGAGCCGCTGCTGCGGCCAGGGATGGCGGCGGTGGTGAACATCGTGCTGGGCACCGCCAAGAACGCCCTGATCGTACCGCTGCAAGCCCTGCACCTCGTCGGGCAGGCCAAGCACTTCGTCGTGGTCGTCAGGCCCAACGGCAGCGCGGTGCATGTTCCGGTCAAGGTCGGCCTGACCGACCAGCTCGACGCACAGGTCACCGGCAAGCTGGCGGTGGGGGACAAGGTTCTCACGTCCAGCCTGAAGTCGCTCAAGGGCTCCAAGGGCGTCAACCTGCACGGTCGGGTGCAGCGCCACAAGAAGGTCGTGTCCCACCGGGCTCCGGTGACTCGGCGGGCGTGAGGCGCATGGGGAGTATGGGAAGCGAAGAGGGGATGGTTCCGTGCGCAAGGCACGATACATCCTGGGCATGGCGTGGCAGAGCATCGTCGCCAACCTGGCCCGCTCGCTCCTGATGATGCTCGGAGTCACCATCGGGGTGGCCGCGGTCATCGCCCTGGTGGCGGCGGGCAACGGGGCCAGTGCCCAGGTGACGGCACGCATCGAGAGCCTGGGAGCGAACCTGCTGTTTATCAGCCCCGGTCCGGGCGTCAACCTGACGCTGAACGACGCCACCCGCCTGCCGCAGGTGACCCCGCTGGTCACGTCGGCGATGCCGTTGATCAACTCCGGCGGGCCGGTGGTCTTCGGCGGCCAGAGCCAGGGGGGGCCGATCGTCGGGGTCAACCAGCTGTGGCCAACGCTGCGCAACGCCTCGATGGCCAAGGGGCGATTCATCTCGTCTGTGGACGTTTCCCAGGAGAACTACGTCGTCGATCTGGGGCACTCGGTGGCCTCCAACCTGTTTGGCGCGCTGAACCCGGTGGGTCAGCAGGTGCGCATCGACGGTTCGACGTTCACGGTGATTGGCGTGATGGCGCCCAAGGGGGCGGCCTTCGGCCAGAACCAGGACAACGTGGTCTTCATCCCGGTGACCACGGCGGAGAACCTGTTGCAAACGACCCAGTTGAGTGAGATTGACGTCCAGGTGGCATCCACGACGGCCGCACCGCTGGCGGTGGACGAACTCACCCGCTACTACACCGCGTTGTATAACGATAATCCGCAGGCGGTGCAGGTGTCTTCGGAGGACGCGCTGCTCAGCACGGTGCAGGGCAACCGCCGGACCTTCACTTACCTGCTGGGCGGGACGGCCGCCATCTCCCTGATCGTCGGCGGGATCGGCATCATGAACATCATGCTGGTGTCGGTGGCGGAGCGGACGCGGGAGATCGGGTTGCGCAAGGCTGTGGGGGCCCGTTTCAACGACATCCTGGGGCAGTTCCTCTCCGAGGCGGTGGCGCTTTCGGCGACGGGTGGCCTGGTCGGGGTGGTGCTGGGTGTCAGCGGCTCGGGGGCGGTGGCGCACTTC
>DAHWHT010000050.1 GCA_027335515.1 Clostridia bacterium | reverse complement strand
CAGGTGCGTCCGCCGTCCGTCGTCTGCAGCAGCACCGCGACGCACGGTTGCGCGTCGACGGTCTGGGGGCAGTTGCCGCCGGCCGCCCAGCCGCGGGCGCCTGAAAAATGCAGGCTGCGCAACGGCCACGGCGTGGTGTCGGCGATCCGCCAGCCGTTGCGGACGTTGGACGTCCAAAGCAGCAGGCCGGTGCAGGCCCCGCTTGCGTAGCAGCCGCGGGTGGCGAGGGCCGCTCCGCGTCCGGAACTCAGGCGCGCGGTGCGCAGGTCCATGCCGGCCAACGCGGAGTGCTGCACCGTCGCGGTGGGGGCCGCGGCGAGGGGCGCCGGGGCCGCCAGGGCGGTCGCGGTGTTTTCGCCGGCCACGGCCACCGGCGCGGGGGCGTCGTGCAGCGTCCGCAGGGGCGGCCAGGAACGGCCGCACGCCGCGGTGCAGACAAGCGCGACCAGGACGCACCAAGCCCAACGCGCGCGCACGCGGCATGCCCCTCCATTGGGCAGGACGGCAGGAGACGGCTTGCGGTTCCATCCGGCGCACGCCACGCGCGTCTGGCGTCCGTGGCGTGCGGACGACCGGGCCGGTGTCCCGCGGGCCCGCGGATCCTGGATTGTCGGTTGTTCAGGGGGTCAGGGCCGACCGTCGCGCGGCCCGCCCGGACAACGAAAGTATACACGGGGTGGGACGTGGGCGCACGGGCGATTTCAGGCGCGTCGGATGCGTCGGAGGGAGCCCCGGACGCGGCACGGGTACTCAGGTATAAAAGTCGGGTCCGCTCTCTGGAGGAAGCCCCTGCTTGCGCCGCTGCAGCCGCTGCCAGTGGGCCTCCACGCGTTCCGTCGCCGCCGCCAGGAAGAGGCGCAGCGCGGCGAGTTCCCGTTCCAGTTCCTGCAGGTCGGACCGGGCCTCCGTGTCTTGGGGGCGAGCGGCTGGGTGGACACCCTCAAGGCAGGTGCTGCCCAGACGGCGCAGTTCACTCAGCAACCGGTCCAGTTCCAGGGACTGTTCCGGCGTCAGGGAGCGATCGGTTGCCAGGCAGACCCCGGCATGGTAAAGGAAGCGACGTCCGCCTTCCCCCAGCCAGGAACGGGCCCGCGCCTCACGGGCCACCCGAAAGAGGTCGCCCGGGCCGAAACGGCTTCCGTTCCAGGTGACGACTTGCATGGCAACCACCTCCCGCGCCTCCGTGCGGCCGACCGGAGCAAGGCCGCCGGCGCCGCAGCTTTGGGCCTTCGAACGGCGTGCACCCCAGCATGGTTATCATGCCCCTTCGCGTGTCAAAGGACAAACCTGACCGTCGGGCGGCAGGAGCTGCCCAGCGGGGCGGCTAACCGCCCACGGTGGCCGCGTTCGGCCGGACGGGGAGTGGCGCATTGTTGCGCGTGGGTATCGTTGGCACCGCCCGCATCCTACCTTCCCACCTGCGGGGCATGCGGGCCCTGCTGCAGGCGGGGTTGGCGGATTTCCGCGTCACCGCGTTGGTCGGCCGCACGCCGGCCGGGGCCCAGGCGTTCCGGCGGCGCGGCGAGGGCCCGGTGCCCCGTCCGCCCGTGGGGGCCGCGGGCGACCCCCTGGCCGCGGAGCACCTCTACGTCAGCGACGTCCACCCCGACACCCTGCCGGAGTGCTTCACGGACCTCGGCGACATGCTCGCGGCAGACTGCGTCGACGCCGTACTGCTGCTCACCCCGGTGCACCTGCACCATACCCAGGCCGTCGCCTGCCTGGAGGCCGGGGTGCACGTGCTGTGCGAGAAGCCGTTGGCCGTTTCGGTCCGCGCCGGCCGGGCGATGCTCGCGGCGGCGGAGCGGCACGGCTGCGTGCTGGGTGTCGCCGAGGGCGTGCGCTATGACGCGACGGTGCGCCTGCAGTCCTGGGCCGTGCGCAGCGGCGTGCTCGGCGCGGTGGAGATGATGCTGATGGGTGGGGTTGGCGCCGGTGCCTGGTCGCCCGACCGCATCGTTGCCGAAACGCCCTGGCGCCACCTCAAGCTGCAGGCGGGTGGCGGGCCGAGCGTCGACATCGGCGTCCACCAATTTGATCAGATCCGCGCCATCGCAGGCGAGGTCGCCGAGGTGACGGCGATGACGGCCCGCTTCGCTCCGGAGCGCTGGACGCTGGGGCCGGACGGCGCGGTGGCGCAGCGGGTCCGACCCGATGTGGAGGACACCTTTCACGCGGTGTTCCGTCTGGCCGGCGGCGGGCTCGGCCACGTCAGCTTTTCCTGGGCGGGCCACGGGGAGCCGACGTTCTGGCCAGGTGGACCGGTGGTCTACGGCGCGCGCGGGGTGATCAAGGGCCGGCGCTGGCTGCCGGAGGGCGGGGCCGAGGAGGATCTGGCGGCGCTGGTCGGCTCCGACGCGCGGCACGGCGCATGGTTTCCCGGCGGCATCCGCGACACCAAGGCCCTGCAGTTCCTGGACTTCGTGCGTGCCGTCGAGGGTGGACCGCCCATGGAGGCCGATGGGCTCCAGGGGCTCAGCGATCTCGCCTGCGCCATGGCGGTGTTGGAATCCGCGGCCACACGCGGGGTCGTGCGCGTGGCGGACGTGCTCTCGGGGGCGGTCGACGTGTACCAGGGGGCGATCGACAAGGCCTACGGGCTCGCGGGCGCGGTGTGACGGCGGCCGCCTTCACGCAATCTTCACGTGGGTGCAACCGGACGTTGATCTGACCCTGTTACGCTGGGCCCGACGGCAGTGACGCGACAGGCGTCGAACGGTCGCCGGGCCCAGCGAGGACAGGGAGGGGACGCAATCGTGTCCGGACCGAATGCCCGCGGGTTGAGTGAGGCGCTGGACGAGGCACCGCTCGGGCTGTTTCACCTGCGGGCGGCGCTGACGGCGGGTATGGGGTTTTTCACCGACGCTTACGACCTGTTCATCATCGGGGCCGCCATGACCCTGATCGCCAAGAACTGGCATCTGAGCAGCGGTGCGATCGGCCTGGTCGGCAGCGTCTCCCTGGCCGCGGCCTTTCTGGGCGCGTTCATCTTCGGCCGTCTGGCGGACGTTGTGGGCCGCAAGGCCATCTATGGTGTGGAGGCGGCCATCATGGCCGTGGCCGCCATCGGATCGGCCTTCGCACCGAGCCTGATTTGGCTCATCGCCTTCCGCTTTCTGCTTGGGGTCGGCATCGGCGGCGATTATCCCGTCAGTGCCGTGATCATGAGTGAGTATGCGAACCGGCGGGACCGCGGCAAGCTGGTCACGCTGGTCTTTTCGATGCAGGCCCTGGGTCTGGTGATCGGTCCCGTGGTGGCCCTGACGCTCCTGGCGGCCGGGGTGCCGTCCGACCTGGCGTGGCGCTGGATGCTTGGTCTGGGTGCGCTACCGGCTCTGGCCGTCATCTACTTCCGGCGGACGATGCCCGAGAGCCCGCGGTACACGGCCCGGGTGCGCGGTGACGCTCAGGGCGCCGCTGCGGCGATGGATCGCTTCTCGGGCGGCAGCGTGCGCCCCGTCGTGGCGGCCAGCGAAGGCCGGGTCCGCCTCTCCTTCCGGGCGTTCATCACCAACCCCCGCTACCTGATGATGCTGCTTGGCACCGCCGGCACCTGGTTTATCTTCGACTACGCGTACTACGGCAACACGATCTCGACCCCGCTCATCCTGCGCGATCTGGCCCCGGGCGCCGGTCCCATGGCGATGATGGCCTGGAGCCTGATTCTCTTCACGCTGGCCGCCGTGCCCGGCTACCTCCTGTCCTTCCTGTACATGGACCGCATCGGCCACCGCCGGCTGCAGTTGATCGGCTTTGGCATGATGGGCCTGGCCTTCCTGGCCATCGGCATCATTCCCGGCCTGACCCACATGGTGCTGCCGTTCCTGCTGGTCTATGGCCTGAGCTACTTCTTCGCCGAGTTCGGTCCCAACTGCACCACCTTCGTGCTGTCGGCCGAGTTGTATCCGGTGAGTGCCCGCTCCACGGGGCACGGGATCTCGGCCGGGGTGGCCAAGTTCGGTGCCTTCCTCGGGGTGTTCGCCTTCCCAGTGCTGAACCACTTCCTGGGTCTGACCGGCACCCTGACGCTGACCTTCGCGCTCTCCGTGGTCGGCATCCTGATGACCCTGGTGCTGCCGGAGCCTTCGGGCCGCTCGCTGGAGGAGATCAGCGGCGAGGACCGCTACGCCGCGCCGGCAGCGCCGGCCGGCGGTGCCGCGCTGAGCTTCGGGGGCGGGCAGTAGGGTTTGGCGGAGCGGGCGATGCGGACGGTGGTGCCAATGGCGGGCGGGGCAGGGTGTCCCGCCCGCTTCGCGTCGGCAGGGGGGCGCCGGCTCAGGACGAACGCCGGCCGCAGGGGATGCGCAGTGGAAGGGCGGCGACGGGGATGATCACGGGCATCGGTCATGCGGCCTACGGGGTTTCGGACCTGGAGCGCAGCCTGAAGTGGTACGTCGGCGGGCTTGGCTTGCGCGAGGCCTTCCGGTTGAACAACGAAAAGGGCGAGACCTGGATCGTCTACCTGCAGGTGCGCGGCGGGGACTTCCTGGAGTTGTTTCCCGACGCGCGCGTCCAGCCTGGCAAGGCGCCTGCGGGCACCGCCTATCGCCACCTCTGTCTGGAGGTGGACGACTTGGCGGCCACGCTGGCGGATCTGGAGGCGCGGGGGGTGCGGGCCGACGGTCCGCCGCGCGTGGGCCGGGACCACAACGCCCAGGCCTGGCTCACCGATCCGGACGGCAACCGCATCGAGCTGATGCAGATCGCGCCCGACTCGCCTCAGGCCGCTGCCGCGCGTCACCCGGCCTGAGGCGGCCTGGCGGCGACGCCGGTGGTACGCGCTGAACCTGCGCCTTCTTCCAGGTGCCGCGGGTATGCGGTATCCGACATGGGCCGCTCGTCGCAGACGTCGACCTGCCGGTGTCCGCGGAGGTGGTCCGCCAGGGGGCGCCGGCGGGTGACGGGGAGGTCCGGGTGGCGCGGATCTCGGTCAGCGCGGTTTCGCAGATCGCGAGTACCTCCTGAATGCTCAAGCGCGGAGGGTGCGTCGTTACGGGGCCGCTCGAAGAGGGCCAGTATCCCTGCTTCGTTGCAGTGCTCCTGGCAGCGGGCAATGGTGCGGTTGCTGTGACGGAGATGCTTGGCGAGATCCGTGCCAGCCGACCCGCCAGCCGCGCTTGTGAACAGTCTCTTGACGCGCCAGGTGGATACTGCCGACAGCTAGGGCCCGGCTGAACATCGGAAGGAAGTTCCTTCCGCGTGCCGAACGCACATTGAAACGGGTGGCTGACTTATGGGCGAGGCCAAGAGGGTTGGCCGATCACCGGGAGGAAACCTATTGTTCGTGCCGCAACGGCACTATGACCGGGCTCCGATAACCGAGGCCATCATCGACGTTCGGACGGACCTTCCAAGCGAGACAGAGTTGTCCTGTAACCTTGCCGGATAACCTGCAGAAGCTGTATCCCCGTCGCAAGACCAAGCTCGACGTGCATGCCGAGATGTCTACCGGAACCAAGGTGGGTGCCACTGCTTCGCAGATTCCGTCTGGATACATGTTTTTATCTGCAGACAAGCGCCAAGTTTGGCAGTTCAACGTTTCCGGCTTTGCATTTGGTCGCCTAGCACCGTATGACCGTTGGGAGGCTTTCGAGGCCTCTGTGGCTTTCGCGTGGGGTGCGTCCAGATAAGGTGACCCGATCCGGCCGGTGAGAGCCCGGCGGCGGCAGAGTCGGAGCCGTCAAGTCACCCCTCCGGCGTAGGTCGGCGACGACCCGGTCGAAGCGAGGGGTAGGGGTCCGCAACCGCACTTG
>DAHWHT010000019.1 GCA_027335515.1 Clostridia bacterium | reverse complement strand
GGGGGGGGGGGGGGGGGGGGGGGGGCCGCTTTGGACCGAAACAGGTGGCCGACCTGACCGAAGTCCGCAGGGTTGAAGGAAAAGTCAGGCATCGGTAGAATAGAAGAGTAGTCCCGGCATGCGCTCAGGGGGGTGGCTAAGTTGGCCATTCGAGTTGCTGGGGTGGGGAACACTCGCCTCGTGGTCGTCCCTTGCCCGAAGTGCGAGCACCCAGGTGCCGTAATAGCGAGTTTCTATTCCTATGTCCGCGCGATAGAAGATGAGCCGGATGATCTGCCTGACGACGAGGCTACCGGAACAACAGGACAGGCTCATTTGAGGTGTTGGTGCCCAAAGTGTGGCTTGACGAAGAGCGTGGGTGCCTTCTTTCGGCCAGGCACCTGGCCGAAAGAAAACGACTAACCACGCGCCGCCAAGAGGACCTCTCTTTGGCGAGGGGTCAGGGGCAGGAGGCCCTGCCCAACGACGCGAACCCAGTAGCCGCTGCCCTTACGACGGGAGGCGGCGGCCATCGCGTTCTCCGAGGCCGATACCCATGGCAAGCTGGTGAACCCTGCCCTCTACGGCCGAGGATGGACCGAGGCGCACATCAAGCGGGAGCAGACGGTGCCTCCCGTTGAGATCGTCGGCGGTAAGGGCCACCGACACGGCAAGGGCCGCACCGACCTGACCCTGCGCATCATTGTGAATCGCGACACGCAGCCGGTCGCTGTCGCCGTGGTCGAAGTGAAGGCGGCGGACCACTCGCCAAGCCTCGGGCTGGACCAGGCGAAGCGGTACTGCGACCGGCTCCACGCCCCCTTCGCCTACTCCACCAATGGGCATCGCTTCGTGGAGTACGACGCCTTCACCGGCCAAACCAGCGAACCCCGCCAAATGGCGACAGAGTTTCCCCGCCCCGAGGACCTGCGTGCGCGGTACGAGGCGGGCAAAGGCTTCTCCCTCGCCGACCCCGCCGCGAGGCCACTGCTGGTCCCGTACAGCGGGGGCGAGGCCGAGCGCCGCTACTACCAGGACGCCGCGATACGGGCGGTGTTCGAGAAGGTCGCTAGCGGCGAGAAGCGGGCGCTGCTATCCCTTGCCACCGGCGCGGGCAAGACCCGTATCGCCGTATGGCTGCTGCACCGCATCGCCCAGGCGGGGCAGTTGCGGCGGGCGCTGTTTGTCTGCGACCTCGACGAATTGCGGACCCAGGCGCAGGGCGCGTTGCACAACGTCTTCGGCGCGGATTCGGCAGTGGTGTCCGGCGGGAAGCCGCAGAAGAACGCCCGCATCCTTGTGGCGACGTACCAGACACTGGACGTGGAGGGCGAGGAAGCGGACGCCAACTTCCTGACTGCCAATTACCCGGAAGACTACTTCTCCCATATCATCATTGACGAGTGCCACCGCTCCGCCTGGGGCAAGTGGTCCCAGGTGCTGACGCGCAACCCTGACGCGGTGCAGATTGGGCTGACGGCGACGCCCCGGCAGATCAAGGTGTCGGAGCGGACGCCGGAAACCGAGGCCGACGAGGCCATCACCCGCGACAATATCAAGCACTTCGGCGAGCCGGTCTACGTTTACCCGCTGGCGCAGGGTATCGAGGACGGCTACCTCGCCCCCTGCGAAGTGGTGCGCCGCGACGTGTTCCTCGAACACAAGGCTTCGCCAGAGTGGCAGACCGGCGTTGACCGTAACGACCTCGAAGGCAAGAGACTGAAGGACCGACACACCGGCGAGGTGGTGGACGCCGCCGAGGCCCGGCCCCGGTATAACCCGGCTAGCTTCGAGGCACAGTTGGTCATGCCGGAGCGGGTCCAGGCCATGTGCCAGGACCTCTTTGCCAACCTGCTTGCCACCGGCGGCCCGGAGCAGAAGTCCATCGTGTTCTGCGCGAGCGACAACCACGCAGCCGACGTGGCAGGGGTCATGGACGGACTGTATACCCAGTGGTGCCGGGAGCAATGCCGGGAGCCGAAGTGGCCCTACGCCTTCAAATGCACGGCCAAAGCCGAGGACCCCAAGGCAGGGTTAACAGGGCTGAAGTCGCTGGAGCACAGCTACTTCATTGCTACCACGGTAAACCTGCTCACCACCGGGGTTGACGTGCCCTGCGTCCGCAACATCGTGTTCTTCAAATACGTCAAGTCGCCCATCGCCTTCTACCAGATGGTGGGGCGCGGGTGCCGCATCGACGAGAACACCGGCAAGCTCATGTTCCGTGTGTACGACTACACCGATGCCACGCGGCTGTTCCCAGAGGACTTCATCACGGAGCCGGTGTCGCAGCCGAGCAAGCCGCAAGAGCCTGGCCCCGATGGGCCGAAGGAGCGAATCATCGAGGCCCACGGCATCACGGCGTATGTCACCGATGCCGGGGTGTACGTGCCCGCGATGCGGGACGGCGTAATGACCCGCATACCGCTGGAGCAGTACAAGCAGGACCTCGCGGCGAAGTTGGTCCTGGAGGCACGGACGCTCGAAGGGTTCCGTGCCCTGTGGATTGGGCTACAAGAACGGCGGGCGCTGTTACAAAGCCTGCCGGAAGAGGGCCGGGCGGCGGAGATTGTCCGGCGGATCGAGGAGAAGGGGGACTTTGACCTCTTCGACGTGCTGGCCGACCTTGGCTGGGGCATGGAGCCGTTGACGCGGACACAACGCGCCGATGCGTTTTTCTATAAGCACGACGAGTGGCTGCGCGGCCTACCGGAGGCGACGGCGGCCACGGTGCGGGCCTTGGTGGCGCAGTTTGCCCGCGCTGGCATCGACGGCCTGGAGACGCCGCACGTCTTCGAGGCCCCCGAGGTACGCAGGGCAGGCGGGTTCGAGGCGCTGAAGTTGCTTGGTGGCAGCGTCCGCGAGGTACTGCGTGAAATGAAGCGGCGGGTGTTTGCGGCGTGAGTCTGGCGCAAGCGGTGGGCGAGGCGACGGGGCGGGCGTTGCCCGCAGGGTGGCGGTGGGTGCGGCTTGGTGACGTGTGCAAAGAGGACCGCCAGGGTCTGGAGCCATCTTCCGAAGCTGCCTCGCGCCCATTCATTGGCTTGGAGCATGTCGAAAGCAATACCGGCAGGATACTGCGTGAGGCAAACGAGGGAAGCGGCGAGGCAAGAAGTCTTACATTTGCTTTTGACGCGAGGCACGTCCTGTATGGGAAGCTTCGGCCCTACTTGAACAAGGTGGCAACCCCGGAGTTTGAGGGGAGGTGCTCCACGGAGCTTATCCCTTTGCTGCCCACCAACATTGACCGAGACTATTTGGCCTGGCTGCTTCGGCGTTCCGAAACTATCCAGGCGGTTATGCGCGAAAGCACCGGCTCCAGGATGCCGAGGGCCAGTATGGCTGACTTGCTCCAGCTATTCGTGCCCCTTCCGCCCCTCCCCGAACAACGCCGCATCTCCGCCATCCTGACTGAGCAGTTGGCCGCGGTGGACCGGGCGCGGGCCGCCGTGCGGGCGCAGTTGGCCGCCGCCGAGGCCCTGCCCGCCGCGTACCTGCGGACGGTGTTCGAGAGCGACGGGGCCAAGCGGTGGCCGCGTCGGCGACTGGGAGAGGTTTGCGAGGTTGTGACGGGCACAACGCCGCCGCGTTCAAATGCAGGCTACTTTGGTGGATCAACACCTTGGGTGAAACCTGACGACCTTGACAAAGGCGTGTACGTGCGTCAAAGCGCCGAATACCTGTCGGCGGCTGGCACCCAGGCAGCAAGAGTTCTCCCTTCTGGAGCGGTGCTGGTTTCGTGCATTGGAAAGTTGGGCAAGACCGCCATTGCCGCGTGTGACTTGGCGTCCAATCAACAGATTAACGCCCTGGTTCCTGGGGCGGGAGTAGAGTACATATACCTGTATTGGTTCTGCAGAACGCTGCGACCGACTCTTGAAGCGTTGGCGTCTTCGACGATTGTGCCCATTGTCAACAAGAGCACCCTTGCTGACATTACAATCCCGGTTCCCCCGCTCCCGGAGCAACGCCGCATTGCGGTGGAGTTGACGGAGCGAATGGCGGGGGTGGATCGGCTGAGCGCTGCGCTGGACGACGAGGCCGCGACGCTGGACCGCGTGCCGAGCGCCATCCTCTCCCACGCCTTTGAAGGAGGACTCTGATAGTGCCGCGACCGCGCAAGAACGGATCCACCAATGGTACCGCGAACGGCAACGGACAGCGGTACTTCACCACCCAGCAAAGCCTTGATTCTTACGTCAAAGGCATCTGCGATATTCTGCGCCGCTCCAACTGCGCCGGTGCCCTCCAGTACGTGCCTGAGCTTACCTGGATTCTGTTCCTCCGCATCCTGGACGAGCGCGAGGCGCTGGAGGCCGAGGAAGCGGAGGCCGTGGGGAGCGACTTCACACCGTCTCTCCAGACCCCGTACCGCTGGCAGGATTGGGCCGCGCCTGGTGGACCCAAGCGCACGGAGTTGGAGAACGGCGCACTCGGGTCCTTCTTCGGCTTCGTCAATGGCGAGTTGATTCCGTACCTGAAGGGGCTGCGGGACCAACCCAACGCATCTTCACGGCAGAAGGTTATCAGCGAGATCATGTCCGGTGTTGAACGGACCCGCATTGACACGGAGAAGAACCTGCTCGACGTGCTGGACAAGGTACACGAGATCAGCCAGGCCAAGGTGGACCCCACCCACGTCTTCCCGCTGTCCCAGGTGTACGAGGGCCTGCTGCTGAAGATGGGCGAGAAGGGCAACGACGGCGGGCAATTCTTCACGCCCCGCGAGATCATCCGGGCGATGGTGCGGGTCATTGACCCCCGACCCGGCGAGACTGTGTACGACCCCGGCTGCGGCACCGGCGGCTTTCTGGCACAGTCCTACCTGCACATGCGAGACATTCTGGACCGGCAGGGCGGCACCGGGGGGGGAATAGAGACCCTGAAGCGGCGCACCGTCTATGGCCGCGAGAAGGAGAACCTTATCTACCCCATCGCCCTGTCCAACCTCGTGCTCCACGGCATTGACGAACCCCGGCTGTGGCACGGCAACACCCTGACCGGCCAGGAAACCTACGGCGGCCTGTTCCAGGAAGCGCCGAGCCTCTTTGACGTGGTGCTGACCAATCCGCCCTTCGGCGGCAAGGAGAACAAGGAGGCACAAACCCACTTCGCCTACAAGACAGGCGCAACGCAGGTGCTGTTCCTCCAGCACGTCATGGACAGCCTGAAGCCCGGCGGGCGCTGTGGCATCGTCGTGGACGAGGGGGTGCTGTTCCGCAACAACGAGACAGCGTTCGTGCAGACGAAGCGCAAGCTCCTGGAGGAGTGCGACCTGCGCTGCGTCGTCAGCCTGCCGGGCGGGGTGTTCACCGCGGCAGGCGCTGGTGTGAAGACGAACCTGCTCTTCTTCACCAAGGGCGAGCCGACCAAGGCTGTCTGGTACTATGACCTCTCCGACGTGAAGGTGGGCAAGAAGACCCCGTTCACCGTGGACAAGCTGGACGACTTCTTTGCGTTGCTGCCCAGCCGGGGCGACAGCGAGCGAAGCTGGACGGTGCCTGTGGCGGTGCTGAAGGAGCGCAACTATGACCTGAAGGCCGTCAACCCCAACGCCAAGAGCGACGAGGACACACGGACGCCGGAAGAGTTGCTGGACCTGATTGAGCAGAAGGGCCGCGAGGTGGCGGATGCGGTGGCGGCGTTGCGTGGAAAGTAGTGCACAGGGAAGTAGCGCTTGCCGTACAGGTGAGTACACGGTCGAGTCTGCGAGGAGCGTGCCATTATGGCTCTTGAGCTAAGTGTTGCACAGAAGAACGGGGGGCCTCTGCATCTTGCGTTAGACGCAGGACACGTCCTATTTGTTCTCGGCCCCAATGGGGCAGGTAAGTCCAGCTTGATGCAGCAGTTCTATCGCGACGCGGGCAATAAGGCAGTAGAGTGGATACCGGCGACTCGTCAGACGTTGCTTCAATCGAACGCTGTCAGTATACTACCAGCCCAAAAGCAGCAGGTCGAAAACGCCATCCACCATGCAGGCACTCAACGACAAGCACGATGGAGGGACGACCACGCACCTCAACGGCCCAGTCTCGCTATTTATGCACTAGTTCACGAAGAGAACACTAGGGCACGAGCCATCGCCACAGCAGCGGATGGGAGTCCGGAAGAGCGGAATCTCAGAGAACGGCCCTCTCCGATAAAGACAATCAACGACATGCTGAAACTATCACATATCCCGGTCGCACTGTCTATTCAACCAGACGACAGGATTATCGCACAGAAGCCCGAAGGTCCCTCATACAGCATCGAGGAAATGTCCGACGGCGAGCGCGCCGCAATGTTATTAGCAACCACGGCGCTAACTGCCAAGCAGAGCGGCTTGTTTCTCATCGACGAACCGGAACGGCATCTCCATCCATCTATCGCTGCACCGTTATTGCGACTCATAGTAGCCCATCGGCAAGATCTCCACTTTGTAGTGGCGACCCACGATGTGGACCTTCCTCTCGGGGTTCCCGATGCCCGGGTGCTACTGGTCCGCGGCTGTGCATACACTGCGCCCTCATCTCTCACATGGGACGTGGATCTGCTAGAGGGTGCCGCCGATGGCGGCCCGGGCGTGATTGACGAACACCTTAGACGCGACGTCCTTGGCGCCCGACGGCGATTGTTGTTCGTTGAGGGCTCCGAGGGAAGCCTTGACAAGCCTCTGTATAGCCTAATATTCCCTGACGTGACGGTGATTGCTAAAGACACGTGCCGGGATGTTGCCCACACGGTGAAGGGACTAAGGGCGGCGACCTCTTTTCATTGGGTGAGAGCGTTCGGCCTTGTTGATAATGACGGCCAAACCGCCGCCGACATAGCTAGTCTGAGGTGCGTCGGCGTGTACCCACTCCCGGTCTTCTCCGTTGAGTCGATTTATTACGCCCCATGTATTCAACGGAAGGCTGTTGATAGCCTCACCAAGGTTACGGGCGAAGATGCAGCACTGCGGATTGACCGTGCAAAGAGGGAGGCGCTGGCAGCCGTGTCGGCCCAAGCGGAGCACCTAAGCAAACACGTCGCACTGAGGCGACTGCGCGATAAAGTGTTAGCAGCACTGCCCACAAAGGACGATCTTGAAGCCAACGGCAACCGAACGATAGACCTAGACGGACCTGAGGTGGTCAGGCAAGCACGTAACGCTCTTGAGACCGCGATCGCTCAGGGTGATTTAGAAACGATTATCGCGGGATACCCGGTTCGGGAAAGCGGCGCGTTGAATGCCATTGCGTGCGCGCTCGGGTTTCAGTCTCGCAAGCAATACGAGGCCACCGTTCGTAGGCTGCTGCAGGACGACCCGCCTGCGCTGGCCTATGTACGCGGCCTGTTTGATTCGCTGGTTGATGAGCTCGGCACGCCTGACACCGCGTGACTACTACATAGAGTGAGGGACACGCGTGAGCTTCACGGGAGAGATGCGGAGTGGAAGCCGTGCCGGAGAACGCAGGTAGATGCCACGCCGGCTGTGGCTCCAAATGGACGGGGGCCGCGGCTGAGCCCACGCCCCCCGTGTCTTGCGCACCGCGACGGTGCACCAAAAGGACCTCCTTTGCCGCACCCTCTCGGCGGCTGGGTGGGTACTTGGGAGACAGGGGTTTGGGGTCGCCGCTTGGCACCCCCCTTTGCCGCACCCGGAGTGCCGGCCGGGGGGGCGGGGCGCATACTGCGGGGTGCCGGCCAGCCAGGGGAGGCCGACCATCACCCAGACACCGCGTTCGGACGGTCAGTGGATCAGCCCTGCGCTTCCCCGTCTTGCGGCCACCGCGTTGCCCACCATGGCCCGAGCGTATCCGCGCGCCGCCAGCTGCGCAGCGGCCTGGCGACCCGGCCAATCGAGGCCTCCGGGCGGCCGTCGCCCCGGCCAGACCCCGGCTGGCCCGAACAGCGCTTGGGCCAGGGCCCATTCGGCCCCTTCCAGCGTGCGACGGCGTTGTCTAGGGTTGGCAGGTCGCGCGGGAACGGGCGAGCCCCGAGGGACCGCGCGGCGGACAGGGGGCGGGGAGGCGGGCATGACGGTGGAGGCCGGCGCCGGACCGAGTGGGGGGATCTCCCCGTCTCTGCGCGCGCGGCTCCTGCTCTTCACGCTGCTGGCCACCGTCTTCGACGGCGCGGAGCTCACCCTGTTGGCCTACTTTTTCCCCACGCTCGCCCGCGACTTCCACGTCGGGGTGCCGGCCATCGTGGCGATCAACACCCTTCAGGGACTGGCGTCGCTGGCTGGCGGGCTGCTCTTCGGGCCGATCGGCGACCGCTTCGGCCGGCGGGTCACCATGCTGGTGACCGTCTTCCTGTATGGTGCCGCCACCCTGGGCGGCGCCTTGGCGCACGGTCTGGACCTGTTCACCGCCACCCGCGTCGTGGCTGGTCTGGGGATCGGGGGAGAGTTTGGCGCCGCGTTCTCCATCTTCAACGAGCTGTGGGAGAGCCGAGGCCGAGGCAGGCTGGGGGCCCTGGTCCAGAACATGTTCGTCGTTGGCATCGTCTGCACGACGCTAGTCGGCTACCTGACGACCGCTGGAGGCGTGCAGTCCTGGCGGGCGGCCTACCTGGTGATTGGCGCGTGCAGCCTGGCCATCTGGGGCGCGGTGCTGCTCTGGATGCCGGAGTCGCCGCTGTGGCGGGAGTACGCGCGGGCCCGCCGGGGGGGCGAACTGCCCCCGGAACTGGCGGTGTCCGGGTCGACGGCGGGGCTGTTCCGTGGGGGGCTGGCCGCCACCACCGTGATCGGCTGCGTAGTGGCCAGCGGTATCTTCTTGATCAACTACTCCCTGGTGCTGTATGAGCCCACCCTGCTGGCCAAGGTCCACCACCTGGCCGCTGGCGCGGAGACCGACGTCCTGCTTCTGGGGTATGCTGCCCTGTTCTGCGGATCGCTGACGGCCGGGGTGATCGCCGACGCGCGCGGGCGGCGGATCGCCACTGTCAGCCTCGCAGCGGTAGCTCTTGTGGGGTACGTGGCGTATCTGCTGACCTGGCACTCCCCGCTACGGGGGTCCTTCTGGGCTTGGCCCCTCTTCTGGGCCCTGGCGGCCACCAACTTCGGGTGCGGCTGCATCGGCGTGGTGGGTGTCTGGCTGGGGGAGCTGTATCCCACGCGCCTGCGGGCGACCGCCGAGAACCTTGTCTACTACGCCGGCCGCGGACTGGGGGGCAGCGTGCTGCCGCTGGTGGCCATCGGGCTGACCGGTGGCGCCGTGGGCCCGGCGCTCGGTCTGGGGATCGCTGGCGCGCTGATCGTCGGCGGGGCGGTGCCGGCCCTGGCCGAGACGCGGGGCCGGGCGATCCGGGCGGTGGAGTAACGGCGGGAGGCGGGGGAGGCCTGCCCCGGCGGCAGGCGCTCCGCCACGCGGGGGTCAGGCGCCGGGGGTGTCCGGCGTCGGCGTCCCCAGGCCCTGCCGCGCCGCGTACTCCCACAGCCAATTCGGGCGGGCGGCGGCGGCGACCAGCACCGGGTCGGGCCGGAAGGGGCTGGGGACCGCGGGGACGGCGGGGTGAGCCGCCCGCCCCGCCTCCAGGACGGCGCGGCTGGCGCGGTAGACCTGGCCCCACGGGGAGAGTTCCGCGGACATCGTGAATACGCCGAAGGTCTGGCGTATACTGGGCGGCGGGGGGCGGAACCATGGCGGTCGCCATGCCATTGCGGACGTACCGGGTTGTGCTGGACTGGGACGCCGAATGGCCAGGGTGGGCCGTGAGCGTGCCCGCACTGCCGGGGTGCTTCACGCAGGGGAAGACCGAGGCCGAGGCCCTGGGGCGGGCGCAGGAGGCCATTTCCGGCCACCTGGCCGCCCTGGCTGAGATCGGAGCGCCGATTCCACCGCCTGACGTAGAAGGTCCCGCCGTGACCGTGGTAGGCCGCCCGTGAGCCGGTTGCCAAACATCACCGGACGCCAGGCCATTGCCGCGCTTCGGCGGGTCGGTTTTGGCGTCACCCGGATAGAGGGCAGTCACCATCACCTGTCCAAGCCCGGACGGCCGGGCGTTGTAACCGTACCCGTTCACGCCGGAGATACGCTCGGGCCTCGCACCCTGCACAGCATCCTGCGCCAAGCCGGATTGACACCCGACCAGTTTGCGGCACTGGTGAAGTGACGGCGGGCGCGGGCAACCGCGCGGTTACGAATGCGGCGTTTCGGCGAGCATCCGGCGCACCGTCGCCTGCCCGACCCGAAGCCGCTTGGTTTGGCCGCCGCCCGGACGGGCAGTGCGCTCGCCGGCAGCACGTCCCGGGCACCAAGAGCCCCGTCCGAGAGACTCGGGCGGGGCCCGCCAGCCCGTGAGGCTCTAGCTGGCCCGTTCCTTCTGTAGGCGCGCGACCTCCGCGGCGACCCGGGCCACGGCGTCCGATCCCACGACCTCCGCGAGGAAGGGAATGCCGGAGCCCTTCCCCTCGCCGGCCACCCGAAGCAGGGCAAGCAGCAAGTGTTCGGGCTCCATCTCGTCGCGCGCATCCGCCTCGCTCGGCCCCCGCACGACCTGACCGAGGCTCCTCGCCGCCTCAGTGGCGAACTCGCCGATCACCTTCCGGAACTCGCCTGACATCTCCACACTCTGCGGACGCGGCGCCTCTGCGGAGGTTGCCGCCGCGTCCGCGGCCGCCTCCAGGGCGGCCACGTCCACCCCCGCGCCCTGCAGCGCGGCTAGGGCCAGCGGCGGGCCCTCGCGCAGCAGGGCCAGGAGCAGGTGAACCGGCCGCAGGATGCTTCGGTTCCGCTCCTTGGCCTCGGCCTGGGCTCTCCTGAGGACGCTGCCGACCGCGTCAGACATCTTGACGTATGACATGCTCGTCGTCACCACGGTCACGTCGCTGAGGGCCTGCCGCGCCTGGCGGATCGCGGCCACCGGTGTGCGCAGCGCCTCGATGCGCTCGGCCTCTCGCCGCAACGTCCGCTCCACGCACCAGGCCACCGCCAAGCTCCGGCTGCGCACCACCCCCGCCTCCACCAGGAGGTCCAGCGCTGCCACGGCATCGCCGCGCAGCCGGGTCATCACAGGGGTGCTCGCCGCCTCCAGCCGCGTTTCCGCGATCGCTTCCCCGCGACCGGGCCCCGCTCGGACGCTGTTGCTGCAGCCGGTTCGCAGGTCCTGCTCGCCCAGCCACTTGTGCGTCCCACAATGCACCGACACCCGTAGCGCGGCCTCGGGCCCTCCCTGCCGGCGCGCGAGATCCAGCAGGGCCGTCTCATACTCCGCCACGAACGCGTCCAGCGTGCCGGCCTCGTCGCCGTCCTGGGCCGGCAGGTCGATGACGACGAGGCCCCCCGGAGCGTCCTCGTTCATCTCGACCGTGATTTCGCCCAACTCCACACCCGCCAGGGCCTTCCGGAACGCTGCTTCGACGTCACGCCACTTCTTCACTTACACGACGCCTCCATTGTCACGGAGCCTAATGCATTACGCCATTACAGCGCAACCAACCCGGCGTTCGCATGTGTCACACCGTAGGCCACGCCACCACAGGGATCCATCCCGCCACGGGATCGAACAGCCCTCCAAATAGGGCCGGACGGCTATCGGCGCCAAGACCATCGGACGCCGCGGACAACATCACCCCAGACAAGGAAAGGGTTGTGGGCAACCCGAGGTGCGGGGGTAGGACATCCCCCAGTCCACCGATGACCGATGAAGCGGACGCCGACGACATCTGTGCTACCGTGGACCAAGGAGGGTTTCCCCATGTCGGTCCATCCCGCCGCGACCAGATCCGGTAGGTGGCGCACGTTCTT
>DAHWHT010000012.1 GCA_027335515.1 Clostridia bacterium | reverse complement strand
CAGAACTCTGCCCTTCGTGGAACCCCATGCGAATCTCGCCGCAGTCCGCCACACCCTCCGGGTGCCACCGAGGCAGCGCCAAAAACGCCGCAACTACGCTACTTCCAACTGCTCTACGTGTCGTGCCGTCACGGATTCAGGCTCCACTTATCGAAACGATCCGCGCACCAGGTATGGACAAAGGATCATTCCAAGGAGAACCGACGACGACGAGACGTATCTTCCAAGGATCCAGATCACGGTTGGCGGGCAGTCGAAGACAAAGGGGAGTGGCCATGTGTCAAGGGTATCGCGTTTGCTACATCGTCGGACCGCCGTCCAGGGGATGGCGGCGGCGGCCGCATTGGCCGGAGGTGCTGCGATGAGTGGGTGCAGTACCCCAGTCGCAACGCAGGCACATCCGACAACGCAGCAGCCAAAGATCACACTGATACTGAGAGCCTGGGGCTGGGGATCCACCAGGCTGACGGCGAGTCAACAGACGGTTCTCGGGCTCCAGTATGCCGCGACCGCACCCTGGCGCGCAAAGCACCGCGGCGTCGATATCACGGTGGTGCCGAACATCGGCGGCCCACAGGAAGTCGCCACCGCGATTATTGGTGGTGCCGGACCGGACGTGTACCATTCGTGGCATCCGGGCACCATCTTTGCGAGCAGCGCCCTCACGACCGACCTTGCGCCCTACATCCGCCAAAACAATTCAAGCTTGTCCGTCTTCAACCGCGCGCAAATGAAGTTGTTCGAGCTTCCCAACGGAATCCGCGCCTTGCCTTGTTATCTCGGAATTGTCGCTCCAGCCATCAACTACAGCGTCCTTGATTCCCTTGGGCTATCCTACCCGTCGAAGACTTGGACCGCGGCCGAGTACGCAAGCCTATGCACTTCGGTCGCGTCCGGATCTGGCGGCAAGATCATCGGGGGGGCCCTCGGGCTCAGCGGGTTTTCGCTGGGCGCAGACATGCCCGCCGAATTTGTTCTCCAGGGGTTCGGCGGGAGCTATCAGAACCCCGGCAAGCCGTCCCAGTGCACCCTTGATTCTCCTGAGTGCGTCGCAGCCTATTCGTGGCTCATGGGGCTGGCCAAACGGAAAATCGTCACAGGCCCAGGGATCTCCGGCAGCCTCTCGAAGGGAACGCTGGCCGTCCAGTTGATGTCCACCTGGTCCTTCATTTATGCAGCATCTGTCTGGAGATCGTTGAAATGGGACTTCGTGCAGATGCCTTCGTTTCCGAAAACCGGCCCGGCCACCTTTGCGACATCTGACTTTTACGCGATGAATCCAAATACCAAGCACGCATCGCTGGCATGGGAACTGCTGTCGTGGCTCAGTTTCGAGCCGGAGTGGCAGCGCAGTCAGATCTCCATTTTCTTGCTGTCGCCAGCTCTGATGGCCCTGTGGAGCGAGTGGGAGCATCGCGTTGCGGCACTGGCACCACCCCTTGCGGGCAAGAATCTGGCGGTATTCGCCAACCTTGCCCGGAGCGGCAAAGCCTATCCGACGCCTTTCTTCCAGCATTCGAATAGTTTGGTCAGGGCCGCGCTCTCGAAGTGGGGGCAGGCGATCTGGAACCAATCGGTCGGCGTTCACCAGGGATTGGCCCAAGCCACGACGCAGGTCAACGCGATCAACGCCTCGGCGACCAAGCTGGCAGCACAGGCTGCCGCCTTGGCCCACACGCTCAAGAGCATCAAGCCCGGACCCACCACCCACTATCCGCCGCCGCACCGCAAGGGCCAGGGCGTTCCCTACACCGTGGAGAAACCGTACTTCGTATCCGACAAGAAGACGGGGACATACACGTTGTTGGCCGATGGCTGGGATGTGTATCTTGCTTCGGATAATTGCACTTTTGCGTGCGCCCCCATCACGAATACGGAAGGCAAGTGGGTCTGCCGTGTGACCGCGATCGGCAACCTCACCTGTCCGCACCTGAGCCAATGGTTTAAGGCCGGTATCATGGTGCGCAGCGATTTGAGCGACGACGCCAAGATGGCCAGCGCCCATGTGACGGGTGCACACGCCATTGAGTGGGCGTACCGGATGAACGCGGGCCAGACGCCTGCGGGTGTCACGGGGGCCCCTCCGCCGGTGGGGAAATCGAGTGGGATGGCAACGCTTACAAAACCGAACACGAAGACCCACAAGAACTACCTGGTGCAACCGCTCTGGCTGATGTTGTCACGCAAAGGCATCCGCTGGACGGCTTTTGCTTCGCTCGATGGGAAGCACTGGACCCAAATCGGCAGTCCCGCCATTCTGGAGGTGGGCGGGGCATGGATCGGAATCATGGCCACATCCCATAATGGTAGTTTCAAGGACAAAGGGTATGGCCGCGCCGTGTTCGATAAACTGAGCTTTTCCCCTACGGAGTTTGTGCAGCTCGGCCGTACCGGCGTCCCGCCGTCGGCGGGTACGGTGCCTGCGAAATGGGCGACCATGGCATGAGGGTCCAGGGCAGGCCGGCCCTATATAGCGTCAGTAGCACCCCGCCATCCGCGGGCGCCGCGATCCGGGCCGCCGCGCCCACCCTGCGGCGCCCGGCCGAGCCCGAAGCGGCACCCGCGGCCCGCGCGTCACGACAGGGCGCGCCAGCGCCATGTCGGGGGGGAGGTGAATTCGAAACCGAGGCCTGCGCCCGGTTCGAGCAGGAACCGCTCGCCGACGCGGGGAGCGGCCTGGACCCGCTGCGCGGTACCGGCGGCGTCGCCCAGGGTCCAGGCGGACGCGTCGCCCGAGTCCAGAATCAACACCTCGACCGGCCCGTGGTGCTCGTTGGTCGCGATCGTCCCCGACGGGGGCACAGGGGGAGATGCCAGCGCGAACCCGCCAGGGGTGGGAGCCAGAATCCGGTTGCCGGCCGGCGGGCTGAGCCGGGTCACGCCGGACGGGGCGGAGAGGGCGTGGATCACGTTGTCCCGCGCCCCGGCGGTCAGGACCACGTCGCGGCCGGGGGCCATCCTGGCGCTGTCGAGCGTCAGCACGTTCCCGCGCCCCGCCACGACGGCGCCGACGGCGTCGGGGACGTCTTCGGCGTTCAGGGACAGGTCGAGCCGGTTGAAGGCGACGGCGCCTGGCCGCGTGTCCTCGGTGCCCATCCGCAGGCCCACGGCGTTTTGGTGGTTGTGTAGTACGTGGATGTGGTTGTGCGCCACGGAGCCGGGGCCGGACTCAAACGCGACGCCCGTCTCGCAAAGCAGGACGGCCACGGCGAAGATGCGGTTGTAGACGATCGACCCGCGCGTCGCGTCAAGCAGGATGCCCGCACCGCGGGGCGGCTGGACGACGCGCTTGAGCTGCAGGTCGAACCGCCCACCGCCCACGAGGGAGCTGAACTCAAAGACGCTGTCGGTTAGGACGGTCATTCCGTCAATCGGCACCGGCGCCCGTGGCGCGAACCGAACAACGGCCCCGTCGGCCGGCGAGGTGATCAGCCCGAAGCGATATGCGCAGTCCATGCAGCTGTCGATGCACAGGGCGTCGCCGGTGGTGCCTTCGAAGGACACCACGTACTGCCCGCCGTCGATCCGGAAGCCCTGGCGCGGTGGGATGTAGATTGTCTCCTGGCTGCGGTACACAAAGCGACCGGCGCCCTGCACCCCCGAAATGAAGAGGTTGCGCCCAGTGGCGCAGGCGGCGTCGACCGCCTCCTGAATCCCGGCGGTGCGCGTCCCCGGAGTGCGGGGGCCGAAATCCCCGCCATCCTCCGGCCCCAAGGGCGTTACCAGCACGTAGCCCAGGCGGTCGGCGGCCGCCAAACCCTCCGTCATCCCATCCCCACTCCCCGCTGCATCCGCGCTCACGCCGCACGGTCCCCGGTGCTGGCCGCGGCGGCCTCGGTCTCCTCCGTGTGCCCTGCGGCCAGGACGCGCCGCGCGCGCCCCCCGGACCCGAAGGGGCCTGCGACAGCCGTGCCGTCGCAGGCGGCCGGCGGGCTCCAAAGGATGAGGTCTTGGTAGTAGTCGCCGCCGCCCTGCGGGTCCGGATGTCCGCAGGCAAACCACCGGGCGCTGTGCCACGAGAGGAGGAAGCGCAGCACCCCCTGCTCCCCGGCGTCCAGGGGGAACGGCGCGGACAGGGAGGACCCGGTGGTGCCGGTCGCGCTCGTCAGACAGTGATCGATGCGGCCCCGGGCCCCGGCGTCCCAACCCAAGGCGCCGCCTGTACGCCCGAGGGGGCTTCCCAGCAGCGCCAGGACGCAGCTGGCCAGTTCGCCGCGCGCCACCGTGCCGCGCCGTCCGTCCTGCTGCAGGGGGGCACGTTCCGCGTGTAGGGACCCGCGTTCCGATTCCGAGGGGCCCGGGGGACTGAACGCGACCACGCCGTCCTTGCGCTGCGCGTTGAGATTCCGCAGATGGGCCCCAAAGACGGCGGCAGGCATGCACGACGCGGTTACATCGCCCGGGATGAACAGGGGCGAGGCGCGCAGGGCGACCCCCACCGAGGCATCGGTCTGGTACTCCATGTTCAACACCGGGTAGTGGCCCCAGTACCGGATCCCCGCGGCGCGCGCCGTTGGACCCGACGACGCCCCCGAAAACCACTCCACCGCATCCGAGACGGCCCCGAACGCGACCGTGCTCAAGACCCATGTCAGCCCGTCCACGTTCATTCCCGGAAACGGCTCGTTGAGGGGGCCACAGCGCATCCCGCAACTCAATCGGACCGCGCGGTGAATGCAACCGGATACCGGACGGGCGAACCCGGCGGCGGAAAAGCGCGACCACTCGTCCGGCCGGCCCTCGTCCCCGAACAGCGCACCCAAGGGTTGTCACCCACCCTTCCAGGTGTACCCGGTGATGCCCGAAGTACGGTGTCGTATGCGGCAACCCTGCTGCGGCTGACGGGATAGTAGGGTCGGGATCGCCTTGAATGGAAGGGGTGACCCCGCGGCCAGGACCGCGTTGAGCCCCGCGGCGCGAGGTGGCGGCGCTGGCGGCGGGCCAGAGTGGGTGCCATGGTATGGACGCTTGGTGGATTGCTCCCGTCAGCAGCCGCTCCAACGTTCCGTCCTCCATTCCCTCGGGCAACGGCCAACCGAGCCCTGCCGCACGCGTCCGCCGCTCGTACTCACTTACCGTGCTCCGAGCGATTCGGCACGCTGAGGCCACATGGCGCACACCCATCCCTGCCGCGAACCGGAGGCGCAATACCTCCCGAAGTTTCTCCATGGACACCCCCCCTGC
>DAHWHT010000011.1 GCA_027335515.1 Clostridia bacterium | reverse complement strand
CAAGTGAGGTGGTCCCCATGGCGCTCGCCCGCCGCTCAAGGGGTCCCGAAAGCCTTCAGGAGTTCCCCCAACGTACTGATGTGCTGAGGCCCATGCCAATATGAAACTCGCCCCGAGGCTCGGCTCCTTCGCAACCGCAGTCCAGAGTCCGGGGCTTCTACCGACGAGCTGTTCATCCACATGTCGAAGGTGGGATGCCCGTAGGTGAACAATGCAGCGTCCTTGACGCGGCTCTCGGCGACTTCCCCATCGAAGGTGATCCGGTGCAGGCGCTCCTGCCACCGCAGTTCGTAGACCCCTTCCCCGACATCGCGCAGCGCGCCCTGATCGAGGAGAGTGGGGCTCCGGAGACAAAACTGCTTCAGATCGGCTAGCGCCACGGGGCCTTGTGGAACTGCAGATGTCTCTACCGGCCGTGCGAAGCCCTCGGCCACCGGCATCGCTGGCGCCTCGCGACGAAGGTCGTCGGCCTCCCGTTGGAGACTGTTCACCGCTCGTGCTCGGGCGGACTCCCTTTCCGACGGTGCCGTCATGGCCAGTGCGCGGATCACGTGTTCCATGCTCATCAGGATCGGTTGGAGCGGCCCCACAAAGTGCTCAAACTGACCAATCCGGTCCTCCAGGGCACTATAAACGTCGTCCTCCACGCTGGGAGTGGAGAAGAGATTATGAACGCGCACCACTTGGTGCGTCTGCCCGATGCGGTCGATACGCCCGATCCTCTGCTCAACGCGCATCGGGTTCCAGGGCATGTCGTAGTTAACCATGGCTCCGCAAGCCTGCAGATTCAGGCCCTCAGCCGCAGCCTCCGTGCACACGAGGTAGCGGGGCCCGTCGTCTCGCCGAAACCGCTCCTGTAACTCTGTCTTGGAGACCTGGATGAAGCGCCCGAATCCCGCGTCATACACCTCGCCGCCCCGGCCGGAGTAGCAGCCGATGCGGTCTGTCCGCGCAAGAAGATGTTCTCGCACGTGGTCCATGGTGTCTGTGTATTGGGTAAAGATGATGACGCGGCTGTAGGAGGGCCCGATTTCGTCGAGCAACTCTTGGAGCCGACCCAGCTTGGTATCTGCCCGGAGCGCCCGCACATCGTGCAGCAGATCTTCCAAGTCGGCCAGCGCATCCGGGGCAACGGCCGCCGCCGCATCCTGTTCGGCGTCCTCGGAACTCAGGTCTGCCTCGTTCTGGAGGTCGTCTTCATCCAGGAGATCCTGGGCCCTGGCGCGGCCACCCCGCAGGCGGTCGTGAAGCCGCTCCAGGCTGCATCGTAGGGCATACGCACTGCTGCTCATACGCCGGCGGTAGCAGGTCAGCACAAATCCGAGCCCTCGTTGCCCGCCCTCTTGGGCGTTCTGGTAGTGTTGGGAAAGGTAGTCCTCGACCTTGTGGTAAACCCGATCCTCCTCCAAGTCAAAAGGGATGCGCTCTACTACGACGTGTCGTTGCGGTACCACCGCAGAGAGCAACCCCTGCCGATAATAGGCCCGAAGACGCTCGCGAGTGGTGCGGAACATGCGCTGGCGGGTCGGGGCGTACGCCAGAAAGAACTCGCGCAGCAGGGCTTGCTGGCCACGGGATACCCGCGTCAGTTGCTCCCGGGCCACGGGGGTTTCTATGGCGGACTTGCACCGGCGGAAGAACAGAGAATCCCTGTCCTCAGTTGCCGCGAGCAGGTCCGGGTCTGCGGTGGCGCCGGCGTGGATGAGATCAAAGAGCCCATCCAGAGCCGACCTGGACAGGGGCTGTTCGTCTAGTCGCGCCAGGTACGAGTAGTACGCTTTGAACCAACTATACCCGTGCTGGAAGGCGCCAGACAGGCCGATGAGGCGCAAAAGGTCCCACACTTCGCGTGGGTCGATCTGCATGGGCGTGGCGGTCAGCAGGAGCAGGCCCCTCGTCCGGTGCTCCAGGTGCCGCAGTAGGTCGAGGAGACGGTTCGGCCCTCGGTCCTCCCGGTCGAACCCTTCGCGCCGGGCGTGGTGCGCCTCATCCACCACCACCAGATCCCATGGCGGCGCTTGAAGGAGGGCGTCACGGCGGTCCTGCCGGCGGGCCAGTTCCGCGCTAACGATCAGGAGTGCGGCCTCACCCTCGAACACCTCCCGCCGCCCGACCTGCTGGCGTACCCGCCCATGCCCATCTCCGAGGTCCGGCAGTATCATCTCAGCCCCGTCGTATCTGGCGGCCGCCAACCCGAACTTGGCTAGCAGTTCGTCCTGCCACTGTTCGCAGAGGTTGCGCGGCGCGAGAATCAGCACGCGGCGCGCCTGGCCTTGCAAGCGGAGTTGGCGGATGATGAACGCCGCCTCTGCAGTCTTCCCGAGACCAACTTCGTCACAGAACAGGAAGCGGGGCGCATCTGTGCGGGTGGCCGTCTCGACAATCCCGACATGGTGCGGCCACGGGCTCACCGGAGCCGTGGTCATGCCCAGGTACCGCCCACCGGGCAGATCGGGGGCGTCCCGCAGGAACTGCAGGACGCCGGCTTCCTGCTCCGGAGTGAGCAGATCCGCCGGCATCGCCGGCTGGGGCGGTTGGAGTTCCGCAGGCAGGTGCTCCGGGGCGAACGACACCAGCCGCTCGCGGACGGCGCGAGGGAGGTCCACGGTCAAAGCGAGCGGGTCTCGGCCTTCCCACAAGCGGTCAAACCGCTGTACCTTGGGCAGTCCGTACCGCTTCCAGGCCGGCTCTTCCCACGAGGCGTACAGGTCCATCTGCTCGTTGTTGTGGACCCACCCCTGCCAACTCTCGTTGGCGCTACCGAATGCGACCACGGTATTGCCGTTGCGGTCATACAGGATGGCGGCCTTGGCGTGTTCGATTGCTCCGGCTTTGGGCCGCCGGTGAGCGTCGCAGGGCACGACCACCCGGATTTCGGCAAAGCCGACCGCGACCATCGCGGCGAGGAGGGCCAGGCGGTCCCGGCTTGCCGCATCGGGCGGGTCCTCCAAGGCGTGAAGCATCGGCGGTGTCAGGCATTCCTCCAGTCGCCGCATGTGTTCCCCGGCCGCGATGGCATCCGCATCATCCTCGCTGAGCTGTTCGCACACCACGAGGCGGTAGGCGGGCCACTCCTGGCGTGGAACGGTCCGTAGCAGGTGATCCACTCCACGGCCAGAGACGAGCAGGGACGAGCTGGAGAAGAAACCGGCCTGCCGGTCATATCGCCGCGCGCGTAGCAGGGCGGGTAGCAGGAAGTCCCCCACGAGGTCTCGCCCAGGCTCCATGCTCCATACCCAGTCTGCATACGCACGAAAGTCCGAATCGGCCAAGGACGGTCAGACCTCCTCCTCTTCATCACCGGACTCGGCCGGGCCCTCCGCATCAAAGAGGCGTAACTGCGGGAGCTTGATCTGCGCCTCCAGCGCGCTCTGGGCCATGTCGTACAGGGGGCGGAAATGTGCCTCGGTGGCCTTGGTCTGGGGCACCACCTGGAGCAGGGCCTCAACAGCCGCCAGGAATGTTGTGTCCCGCCATAGGCCCGTGCGCCGGAAGAACGCCTCCAGTGCCCGGGGACCGTCTTCCTGGTGGACCAGGGTAGCGGTGTGGACGGCGTTGATGACGGACGGGAACGAAGTCGCCTCCGGGTTGACCTGGGCCGGTCTGGTCCGCCGCCGTTCGGCCGGGGAGAGGAGTTTGACGTTCTCGCTCGCCTTCTGCACCAAGGCCATGGCGTTCCGGAGATCGTCAGGGTCGGCGCCGACGCTCATGGCCAGTTTGCGTGCCTCGTCAAACGGAAACGCGACGGCACGGAAGATGTCCCAGGCGAGGATCGCGAACTCGGTCGGCGGGTCAAACTGGGCGTGCCGTCCGGCCAGGAGCTGACGGAAGCGGAAATCGGTAACTTCAGCACGGGCCACGTCCAACGCCTGCTCGGGCCGCAAGAGCGTTCCGTCGCTGTTCTTGACCGGCCAGTTCTGCGAGAGCACCTGCAGGGCCGGCCCGAACGTGGAGATGTACAGGTCCACGCCCCGCAGACCCTGTTCCTGGAACGACGCGGCCTTGTTCCGTGCGGTCTGGCGCAGCTCACCCAGGATGTCGTCGAACCAAGTGCCTCCACCCGTGTCCTCGCGCTTGCGACAGACGAGCAGGACCGTGCTCTGGGCCGCGTTCTTCTTCGCCTGGTGCAGGCTCTTGTCGCTCTCGGTATGCACAGGCCAGGACGCTGTGATTTCAAACCCGGCGTCGATCAGGGCCGCGGCCAGGGTGTCCCAGGCATCGACACTCTTGTGGGTAAACATGATCGTAAACGCGCCCTGCGGATGCAGGACTCGGTATGCTTCGCGGAAGCATGACTGCATCTTGGCCTCGTAGTCCCGTTTGGCAAGGTCTTTAACGCCTTTCCGCCCCTGGCCCGCGAACCGCGCGGGATTGGCCACGGCCTCCTCGTCCTTGCCAACCAGGGCCTCCTGAAACCAGTCCGGGTACACATCCTGAAGCAAAACGCTTTCCCAAACGTAGAAGAAGTCCGACAACTCACCGTACATTACGTTGTCGTAGTACGGTGGGTCAGCGCAGATCAGGTGCACGGAGCTGTCCGCCAAGTGCCCGAGATCCGCTGCATTTCCTCGGGTGACGTTCAGGTGGTCGGCGAGGTCGGATCGGGACTCCAATAAAGACCGGGCGCGTGAAGCAGTGCTTGGCTGCGGCAAGCCGCCCGTCGTGGCCGCAAACGCATGGGCGGGGAGGAGCCGGGCCAGCCCCCCGTAGGCGTCAGCCACCTGATCCACAGCCCAAGGCAGCAGTTGATGGCAGCCGTCAAACTCCCCATAGCTCCACTTGAAGGCGAAGTCGTGGCGGTCGAAGGTATTGGCCACCACCGCACGGCCACTATGCCATCGCGTCATACGGGAGTTGTAGTCGGCGGACTTGTCCAAGGCAATGGCAAGGTACGTAATTACTGCGTCTGCCCGGTCGCGCGGCAGCTTGGATCGGATTTCCCCCTTCAGGTCCTTCAGGTGACGCACATAGTTCGATAGCACGAGGGCCTGGCGAGGGGAGAAGAGTTTGTACCAGTGGTCCATGCCGTACTGGAGCGGCCGGGTGTCAGTGACGTTCTCCGGATACAGTTGTCCCGGCAGGAATCCATCCCGCAGCCACTCCTGCACATGCTCGCGATACTGCTTCTCTGCCGCCTCTACCGCAGCCAGGTCCGCTTCGTTCGGCGCCCGATACTCCCGTCCCGCGCCGCGGTCTACCACGACCGCATACAGTTGGCTGCCCATACGCCCGGATTGTGCCTCGGATTTGATGTAGGCGCCGTCCACTGTCACGCGGCAGCGCGGGCACTGGGCATCGCCGCCCCGGCACGTGCCTTCCGCGGGGTCAAAGCCGCTCCCACGGCGCACTGCCACCGGCACCTCGAAGGTGCAGTGGGCATCTCGTGAGTCCGGGGGCACGACAAGCCGCGCAGCCACGGGCGGCGTCTTGCTCTTGTCCAACCACCAGTTGGGCGAAAGCGGGATCACGAGGCCGCAGTCAGGGCATCGCACAGTGTGCGCCCAGACGTATGCCAGGACCTTCTCCTCCGACGGAACGGGGAAGAAGCGCTCCAGGTCAGCTCGCGCCCGTTTCGCCCACTCCTTACCCCACGAAGAGATGTCCGAAGCCAACCCTTCACCGAACCGCGCGGGGTATTCGAGCGTAGCCTCTAGGATTACCGCTGCCACGGGGTTCAGCTCATTTGCCTTGACTTCAAATCCCAGGCGCATAGCCTCGAACGGGATGCTGCCGCCACCGGAGAACGGGTCGAGCACCACAGGGCAGTCCGTTCCCCATGTGTCACGGAGGCGGGCCGCTACCTCGCGCATCCGAGATGGCTCTGGATTGTACGTGAAGGCCCGGGCGTAGCCGTAGGGGTTCGCCCCGAGATTGATCCCCTTGCGCGTAGCCTCTTGAAGTTCCGCCCGCTTGGCTGCCGGATCCCCCTTGATCCCCATGGTGTCGAGAAGCCAGGCCGGGTCCGTCTCGGCCGGCAGCAGGCTGGCCAAAATCGCCGCCCGCGAAACGGTAAGTGGCCGCCGCGCCCACCAGACGTGGAGGCGATTGAGCGGTGGCTTCTGCGCCGCACTCGCGTCTCGCAGGCTCTCCGCTCCGATGGCCTCGATGGGGATGTATTCCTCAATCAACACCCGTGGCCGGCCAGCCATGCGCTCACTCCTTCGCTAGCAGGATTCTCAGCGCCCGTAGCACCCGGGGCTTGGGTCCGCGCATGACGCGCGCGAACCAGTACAGCGCCTCCTCGGTGCTCATCTCCCCAATGCCATGCGCGACGCCCTCCATCCGCTCCAGCTTGCGGAGTGGTCGCACGGCCACTAGGGCCAGGGCAACACGAGCGCCATCGGCCTCATCCAACTCGATGGGTGAGTCGTCCGGCCGGCTCGACCGCCCGAGCCGCTCAGGGCTGATTCCGTTGTCGCGCATCGCGGTGACCAGAAGGGGCGTCACCACATCCAGTGGGAGTCCGCCCGCCTGGGCCACGGGTTCGAAGACGATCTCTGCCGTCTCCGCCTTGCGACGGACCGTGCGTTGTAGGACGGTTACAACCCGGCCGCCCGCCGCTTGGGAAACGGCCATCCGGAAGCGGGGCTCGCTCTCGGTAGTCCTCCTCGCTGTCATGCTTCTCATCGCGCCTTCACTCCGATTGGTCCGCAGCTGTACGTCTCGTCGAGGTCCTTGGCCAGTTTGAGAAATCGGGGGTCGGATGATGGCAGGGGATCCTTGAACGCGGCCAGCACTTTGGTCACCGCATGATCGTCGGCCGTCGGTTCCACAAGGGCAGCCCGGAGCCACGAGTGTAGACGCGCAAAGTGCCGAGCCGAACCCTGGAACGTCAGGGAGAGGTCTTCCTCCCCCCGGTGGACCGCCATTTCGTGCTCAACCGTCACGGTAGCATCCGCAAAGGCGTTGGTGACGGCGCTCCAGCCATCGAGAAGACGACAGGTGTTCGCGCCGCCGACAACGGCCAACTCTACCTCTGTCAGTTGCTCCTCTCCGGTCTCGGCGAGGCGGTCATGCACCTCTTGTAACGCCTTGGGCGCAGGTCCTTCTGCTTCCGCCCGCCATCGGGGCTGTCTCCAAGGCGCTGGCTGGTTCTCCCGAAAACGCTCCGGACCGGGATCCAGTTTCGGATCGCCGCCGGTTGGTTCCGGCGGCTGGGGCGGGGGGTCCACCGGATAGCGCTTGTCTGCCTCTTCGGGGGTCAACAGTCGGGCGTCGGTCCCGAAGCGGACTTGCTCAGCAGACGGTGGCCGATCCTTGCGGTACGGAGTTTTCGTTTGCTCGTCCACGTATACCCAGGCGCCCTGAGTAACTCCGTCGCGCACGGTCGAACGCAGAAAGGCCAGACCT
>DAHWHT010000368.1 GCA_027335515.1 Clostridia bacterium | reverse complement strand
CTGCTTCCCGCGGGCGGCGTGCTGACGCGGGCCGTGCAGGAGGCGCTCCTGCGTTGGGTCGGGGCGGGCGGGGCCGTGGTCGCGGTCGGTGCCGGTCCCGCGGCGGCGGCGGGGGAGGGGAGTCTGTGCGGATCGCCAGGGTACGCAGCTACCCGCTGCAAGCGGTTGCGACGCGAGGTGTCTTGTTCGGTGGGGGTCCATACGCACAGTTTGCCGCGACGCTCGTGCGGGTGGAAACGGACGACGGGATCGAGGGGGTGGGGGAGTGCATTGTTCGGCGTGCCCCGCGGGTCACGGCGCAGATCGTGGACGACCTGCTGGCGCCTTTGCTCTTGGGACGGGACCCGCTCGATATCGGAGGCGCCTGGGACGCAGCGCACGCTGAACTGCGGCGCTGGGGGCATTGGCGTGGCTTCCTGCTGGAGGCGATGAGCGGTGTGGACATTGCGTTGTGGGACATCTTCGCACGGGGCGCCGGTCTTCCCCTGTATAAGGCGTTGGCCGGCGAGGGCAGGAAATCGGTCCCGTGCTACGCCTCCTCGCTGTACTTCGCCGCGGAGGACGAACTTGTCGCGCTGGCGCGCACGCTGGTGGCCAAGGGTCATACCGGGGTGAAGGTCAAGGTCGGCCGGCAGCCGGCGCTGGGCGGTGCGCGCGCCGACGTGGCCGCGGTGAAGGCCGTACGTGAGGCCGTGGGCTGGGGCACCGATCTGACGGTCGACGCGAACAGCGCGTACGATGCCGGTACCGCCGTGGCGGTCGGTAGGGCATTGGCGGAGGTAGGCGTCAAGTGGCTGGAGGAGCCCCTCCCGCCCGATGACTACGCGGGCTATGCGCACGTGCGGCGCAACCAGCCGCTGCCTGTGGCGGCGGGAGAGTCCGAGTTCGGCTTGTACGGTTTCCGGGAGTTGCTACTCCGCGACGCGGTCGACGTCCTGCAGCCTGACGTGGCCCGCGTGGGCGGCCTGACCGGTGCGAGCCGGGTGGCCACCCTCGGCCTCGCACATAACCGGGGGATCGCGCCACACACGGGGTTCTCCGGCGGCATCGCGCAGTTGGCGGCCCTCCATCTGGCGGCCGCCGTCTCGGGGCTGGTCGCCTTCGAGGAGATGGTGATTGACAACCCCTTGCGGGAGATCTTCACCATTCCCTTCCCGTCTTCGCAAGGCGGGTGCATCGCCCCGCCCTCGGCGCCTGGCCTTGGGCTCGGCGTGGACTGGGAGAAGGTGGCTGCGTATGCGGCGCCCGCGGGTGGAGGACCGATTCGCGCCGATTAGCCCCATCTCCGCCATTCCCTCGGCGGACGACACCTTCGGCGACACGACCGAGACCGTCGCCCGATCCGCAGCGTCACAGGGCCCGCGGCAAGCGTGAGGATGCATCAGGAGGGCACGCATGCACGAGGAATTTCGCGGGCGGCATTATCAGGGCCGCGGAGACGTCACCCTGCTCAACCTGCTCGAGGTTGCCCGGCGGATGTTCGAGCCCGATCCGCAATACGAGAATCTATCCATGCTGTACACCCCCGACTGGAACGGCCTCGTCGAAGGGCCAAAGTGGAACGCGTGGTGGATCCAGAACAGCTATGGAACCACCTACTGCGCCTTGCCCTTTCTTGAAGAGCCGTTCCTCACGTTCCTCCAGAACTCGCAGGACCTGTGGTTCGACCAGATGGGTGACGGGAAACGAACCGGCGGGCCGCGGGACGAGGTGGCGCCAGACGGCTCCCTGTGCGATGCCGCGCGGCCCGGCTGGGTCTATCACAAGCAGGGGGACGGGCGCACCGAGCTGCACGACTGGGGGCTGGAGTTCACCGCCGCCGGCGTGGTCATGCAGGCGGAGCTGCTGCTCATCAGTCGCGACGCCGCAGCCATAGCGCGCTACCTGCCACGCCTGGAGCGATGCATCGCCTTCCTGGACACGCGGTGCGACCCTGCCTGCCACCTCTTCCTGGCCGGTCCGGCGGCCAACCTGCTGGCGCCAAGCTATGCCGGCATGCCCCGAGGTGACGGCAGGTATGAGCCCGGCTACCTGGCGGGATTGTCCATCACCTACCTGGCGGCCTTGGATCGCATGATCGAGTTGCAGCAACTGGTCGGGGCGGAGGGACGGGCGAGCGCGTATCGGCGCCAACGCGAGCGCGTGCGCCGGAGCTTGCCATTGCTGACCACGGAGGACGGGTATTTTGTCAAGGCGATCGATCCCGTAACCGGCGAAAAGCACGGGGTCTTCGGGCAGGAGCGGTTCGGCTACTTCGAAGCCGTGCCGAACCACGATGCCGCCGCGTTTCGCATAGTGGACGACGCGTGGGCGCAGCGGATTTACGCCAGCATCGCCGCCATCCCCGGCCTTCGGCCACACGATCTCATGATCACGAACTATCCGTCGCTTGACGACATGTACGAGACGGGTGGTCTGTTCGAGTTCGGTCGCTGGGTGAACGGTGGACACTGGTCAACGTGTGAGGCGCGGGCTATTCTGGCTTACTATCGGGTCGGGGCCTTCGGCGACATCTGGCGCTCTCTGCGACAGTTGCTCCGATTCGCGGACGCGTTCCGCATGGACAACCCCCTGACAGACTTCGGTAACGAGGTGTACCTCCCCAAGGACCTGGTGCACCTGTGCTACGACACCCTGGGTCCGTTCGCGGCGGCGATCCGCGGGCTGTTCGAGTACGTCTATGCGGCCGACGGCCTCACGTTGTTCCCGCACGTGCCGCCCCAACTGCACGAACTGCATCAACTCGACCCGATCCGTTTCGGTCCCAAGCGGATCTATCTATCAGTGATTGGCACGGGATCGGTGAGCCAGGTGTGGGTCAACGGCGCGCGCTGGGAGTCGTTCGATGCCGCGAGCGTATTCCTGCCATTCGCAAGCACACCGGACCAGGCGCAGGTCGTGATCTGCCAGGGGGAAACCGCATCGGCCCAAACCCGCGCGCATGTGGTGCCAACGCCTTCGATTCGCCGTGCGGCGGCTGCGGCGGACCCGGGAGAACTGGCCCTGGTGCCGGAGGAGTTCAGCACTCGCGCGCGGCGCCTCCACGGTGTGTGGACCCGTCTCGCGGCACGGGGCCTGAGCGACACCTATGAGGCCGCCCACGCCCGTCTTGCCCTGAGCGCGATGTCCACGCTGGGGCGGCGTGGCGCCCTCTTCGAGAAGCAGGTCATGCAGCCGCTTGCGCCGGAGGTACAGCGAGCAGCCGAGGCAATGTACGTCGGAGCCGCGGAGACGTTGGCCGCAGGGATCGAGAAGGTGCTGGACGAGTGCCGCCGCGGAGATACGCCGCAGGCGAGAGCGGTGACCGCTGCGCTGGACGACGGCCCCGCGCTGGGCACCGCCGCGCCCGGGTCGATCGGCTGACCAGGGGGCGCGTGGCCAGTCCGCGGCTCGCCGACGGCTAATACTATCCTCCGCACTGTGTCTGGGGACCAGAATGCAAGGGGCCGAGCAGAGGGATGTGGGGCCGACCGTCGGCCAGGAGTAACTTCAAATGGATGACCGCACGGCAGTATGCGGCGCGCAGTCGGTTCTCCGCCATCCTTGGCCACCCAGACCCCCGGCGTCGGACGCAGGGACCGCCGTTCGGTCTCCGTGCGCGCCTTTCGCCCTTCGGCCGCCATCCGCCGATTCTGCGCCGCTCGCTCGACCGTGATGCCCTCCTGCTCCCGGCCGGACTCCGCCAGCAGACGGTCCAGATACGGCGGCGCCTCTGGGTGGACGCCAACCAGGGCTACACCCCCGATGAGGCCCTCAGACAGGCGGGAACCCTTGAAGCGCTCGGCGTGGCGGTCCTTGAACAGCCTGTCCCCGCCGACGCGATCAGCGGCCTGCAGCGGCTCGTGCTGGGCTGTCCCATCCCCGTCGCTCTCGACGAATCTCTGCGTGACCCGGCAGAGTTGGTTGAGCTGGCCCGGCTGGGCGCCGTTGGTGGCGTGATCCTCAAGGTCCAGCGCAGCGGAGGGTTGTACCCGGGGCGTGCCATGGTTGCTGTGGCCGAGGCGGCGCGCCTGCCCCTCTTTGGCAGCGGCCTCTGCGAGACGGACGTCGGCCGAGTGGCCTCGCTGCACCGCTTTGCCGCGGCTGGTGTCGCCGTGCCGGTCGACCTCAACGGCCGCCAGTTCGTGGAGTGTCCCTTCGCCCGTGGTCTGGAGATCGGCCCGGCGGGCCGGGCGCGCGTCCCCGACGGCCCTGGCCTCAGACTTCGGCTCATCGGTTTGCCGCCGCCCAGAAACCGTTGAGCCCCAAGGATCACCCACATACTGGTAGATTGTGCGTCCCGCACGCGGTCGACCGGATCACCACACCAGCCGTAGTACGTCATCGTCACGCTTG
>DAHWHT010000357.1 GCA_027335515.1 Clostridia bacterium | reverse complement strand
CACCGCCTCACGCAACCGCTGGTGCTCCGCATGTTCCAGTCCCGGGTCGGACCGCAGCATCGCCGCGGCGTCGTCACGCGCCTGGGTCAACAAGTCCATGTCGCGAACCGGGTCGGCCAGAGAAAGTTCGGGCAGCCCGTGCTGCCGCGTACCCAACAACTCCCCGGGCCCCCGCTGGCGAAGATCTTCTTCCGCGATCGCAAACCCATCGGCGGTCTGCGTAAGGATGCGCAGCCGCTGCGCGCCACCACGCGACACCAGGGCACAGTACGACGGATGCGGGCCGCGCCCCACCCGCCCGCGCAACTGATGCAGCTGAGCGAGGCCGAAACGGTCGGCGTCCTCCACCACGATCATCGAGGCTTCCGGCACGTCGATACCGACCTCGATCACCGTGGTGGCCACAAGCACCTGCACCTCGCCGGCGGCAAAGCGCACCATGACGTCCTCTTTGGCCGAGGGCGACAGCCGACCGTGCAGCAACCCGACGCGCACATCCGGCATCCACTCCGTCAGGCGGCGCGCCCATTCTTCGGCCGACGCGGCCTGGTCTTCATCGTCCACGTCCTCCCCCTCCCCCGCAGCGCGCACCCGCTGGGGACTGGATGCCGCCGCCCCCCGCAGCAACGGCAGGTCATCCGACGACGCATCGGCGCGGTCCGCGCTGCCGCCGTCGACGAGCGGGCAAACCACGTAGGCCCGCCGTCCCGCCAGCGCCTCGGCGCGGACAAAGGCATAGATCCGCGCACGCGCCTCCGGCGTGCGGGTGTACGTGCGGACCGGCCGGCGCCCCGGCGGCAACTCGTCGATCAACGACACATCCAAATCCCCATAGAGGGTCATCGCCAGGGTTCGAGGGATCGGCGTGGCGGTGAGCACCAGAACATCGGGGTGATCGCCCTTGGCGCACAGGGCGTCGCGCTGGCGCACCCCGAAACGGTGCTGCTCATCGGCCACGGCCAAACCCAGGGCGGCAAAGCGCACATCCGGCTGCAGCAGCGCGTGGGTCCCCACCAGGATGTCGATCTGACCGGCCTCCAACTCGGCCAGCAGCCGGCGGCGCTCCGCCCGGGGTGTCGCACCCGTCAGCAGCCCATGGCGGCAGAGCCCGTCACACAGGCGGCCCAGGGTCGCGTAATGCTGCTCCGCCAGGATCGCCGTGGGTGCCAACAGGGCGGCCTGCTGTCCCGCCTCCACCGCGCGCAGCATCGCGGCGGCGGCCACCACCGTCTTGCCTGAGCCAACGTCGCCTTGGACCAGGCGGTACATGGGGTGCGGGCCTGAAAGGTCCGCCTCGATCTCCGCGAGCACCCGTTGCTGCGCCGCGGTGAGGGTGAAGGGCAGATGCGCCAGCAACCGTTCCTGCAGTCCCCCGGGCGGCCGATAGCGGTGGGTGCGGCGCGCGGTCGCCCGCGCGCGGCGGCGCAGCAACAGCCCCAACTGCAACAGCAGCAGTTCCTCATACACCAGGGTTCGCCGTGCCTGGTCCCGTTCGGCGGAGTCGCGCGGCCGATGGATGCCCCGCCAGGCTGCCGGCGGTGCCAGCAAGGAGCGGCGGGCCCTGAGGTCCGACGGCAACACATCCGGCACCACGTCGGCGTAACGCGCCAGGGCCGCGTCCACCAGCGCCCGCATCGCCCTCTGTGTGAAACCCAGCCCCAGCGGATACACCGGCCGCAGACCGCCAACCGCACCCGCCGCGGGCAGGTCCTCCACCTCTGGAGCCCGCAGCGTCAGGCGCCCCATCCGGTCGGTGGCCACGGGGCCGTGGACCAAGACCGGGGTCCCCGCCGCGAGCCGACGGGCCAGGTGCGGTTGGTTAAACCACACCGCGGGCAAACGTCCGTGGTCGTCCGTCAGTTCGGCATGCAGCAGGTGCAAACCGGGCCGCGGCCGACGCTCATGCACGGCAACCGCCCGCACGGCGGCCGTCAGGGTGCAGGGTTCACGAACCTCGTTCAGGGGCAGGCGCTGGCTGAAGTCCTCATACCGCCGCGGCAGGTGGCGCAGGACATCGGCGACCGTGCCAATGCCCAGAGCCTCCAATTGGCGGCGGCGGGCCGGCCCCACGCCCGGCAGCGCCGCCACGGGCACCGAAAGCGGACGCCACGGATCCGGCAGCAAGCCGGCGACTTCGGTTTCTCGCAAACGGCTGCGCCTGGTTTCGCAAAATGTGCGCCGACCGTTGCCACGCTCCGCGCACACGTCCGTCCTACCAGGCTCTCGCCCCTTTCGGCCTCGGATTTGCCCCTCGCTGGGCCTCAGGCAACCGACGGACGCACCCTCGCATTCGGAACCGCAACCGCGCCCATATGTTCGCATGTTACCATGAATCGGAAGCTGGCGGTAGTCGCCGCACGCGGCGCGCCCCGGCCCGCGTCACAAACGCCCCTCACTACCCGCCTTTCTGAGACGCGTCAGCCCTGGGGGCCGGACAAGTCCTCTGGCGGCCCTTCGCGCATCCGCACGCCGACCACGCGCACCTCGACGCCCGTGGGCCGGATGCCGGTCGCCCGCTGGACATCGCGGGTGACGGCCGCCACCACCTGGCGGCATACCTCCTGGATGCGCCAACCGAAAACGACCGCGATGTCCACCCGCAGGCGCAACTGCTCCGCGTCCAGGTACACGTCCACACCCCGCTCCAACGCCTGGCGGGGCTCGGGCGCGCGCGCGTCCCGCCAGAGCCCCGCCAGTTCGTCGTGCAAACCGCGGGCCACCGTCGCGGCAACCCCCTCGCACGCGCCCACGGCGGCGCCCGCAACGGCCGCGAGGGCCGATTCGGTGAGCACCAGTCGCCCCTCCGCGGTCTGCAACTCACGCGCCACGGCGCCGCACCCCTTCCCCGCGCAGCGGCCATGCCGCCGTTGTTTAGGAAGAACGTCAAAGTAGCGAAACCGGCATCTGTACCATGTAACGTTGTAACGTTGTAACGTGGCAACGTTGTAACGTGGCAACGCGACGCGCCGCGTGACGCAACCGTCCAGGCACCGCGCCCACCGCTCGCCCGATTGCCCGCAAACGGCCGACCATGCTATCATAACGGGCCGCTCGTACGGTGTGGGGCGGACCTGTTCGATCGCCCTCGCCGCCTGAGGCGGAACCCGACGGGCACGGTCGCAGGCACAGGGGACAGGGAGGAAACAGGTCATCATGGCCAAGCGTTGCGATGTATGCGGCAAGCAACCGGCGAGCGGCCACGCCGTGAGCCACTCGAACATCAAGAACCGTCGCCGTTTCGAGCCCAACCTGCAGCGGGTCCACCTTGTACGCGAGGGACGGCTCTGCCGTGTCCGCATCTGTACGGCCTGCTTGCGCACCAGTCGGCGGGGACCCATCTGATCGCGCCCCGCTGCGGATGAACCGTCCGGGCACCCATCCCATCCGACCGCCTTGGTGCACCCGCACCGGCGGTCGTTTTCGGCGTAGAACCCAACACGGTGGCCCAAGCGAGGTGGGACGCCATCAGCGACAGGACATCCAAAGGCCGCGGCTCACCGCGGCTGGCGGCGATGCTGCCCACCTGGCTACGCCGACCAACCGGGGATCGCCCACGCTCGTGGGGCGCAGACCTGGCGGTCGGGGTGGCATTGGTTGCGGCCTTTTACCTGGTGGTGCTTCTCGCCAGCGGCGGGGCCGGCAGGGGTGCGGGCGCGCGCATCACCCTGGACTACCGAGACCTGCCCCTGTACGCCCTGTACTCCACGGCGCGCATGGCCGCCGCCTACGCCCTTTCCCTGAGCTTTTCCCTGGTGTATGCGTACCTTGCCGCCTTCAATCGACACGCCGAACGCGTCCTGGTACCCCTGCTGGATATTCTGCAGTCCATCCCCATCCTTTCCTTCCTGCCGACCATCGTGCTGGCACTGACCAACGTCTTCCCGCACAGCAACCTGGGCGCCGAGATCGCCTCGGTGGTCCTCGTGTTCACATCGCAGGCCTGGAACCTCACCTTTTCCTTTTACAACTCCCTGCTGACCGTTCCGAGGGAACTGCGCGAAGTGGCACAGCTTTATCGGTTGTCCTGGTGGCAGCGGTTCCGCCAACTCGAATTGCCCCACGCGGCGATCGGCCTCGTGTGGAACAGCATGATGTCGTGGGCCGGCGGTTGGTTTTTCCTCATGGCCGCGGAGATGTTCACTCTGGGCGACCGGTCCTTCCAGGTCCCGGGCCTGGGCAGCTACCTGCAACGCGCGGCAGCGGCCGGTGACGCCCCGGCCATCGCGGCGGGCATCCTCACGCTGATCACCGTCATCGTCGCCCTGGACCAGCTCGTCTGGCGCCCGCTCATCGCCTGGTCGGAACGGTTCAAGATGGAATTGGTCGGCGACCAGGCACCCCCGCGCTCCGTGGTGCTGCGCGTGGTGCGCCGCTCCGCGCTGGTGGAATGGGTCCAACAGCAGGCCGTGGGCCCCCTGGTGGAGGCGATCGACCGCCGCCTCTGCACCCCGCGCGCGCCGGCCGCCCAGCGCCGAACAACCCGCGGGCCCCAACGGCGCCTGACGGCCCTGGCCGCGCTCGCCGCCCTGACCGCGGTGGCGGCCCTGGCGTTGTGGCACGCGGCCGGATTGTTGCTGCGCCTGCCGGCCCGCGAGGCCGCCGCGCTTCCGCTGGCGGCGGGCCTGACCACGCTGCGGGTCGTCGCCGCCCTGGCCATCAGCACCCTTTGGACCGTGCCCGTCGGCGTGTTCATCGGCGTCAACCGCGCCTGGTCCGACCGGCTGCAGCCCGTCGTGCAGATCCTCGCCTCCGTTCCGGCCTCCGCGCTCTTCCCCGTGATCGTCGTCGCCCTTGGCGGCGGCCTGGGCTACACGTCCGTGCTGCTGATGCTGCTTGGCACGCAGTGGTACGTGCTGTTCAACGTCATCGCCGGTGCCATGGCGCTGCCGCAGGACCTGAAGGAGGCCACGGCCCTCTTCCGACTCGGACGCCTCGAGCGCTGGCGCACCCTGATCCTGCCCGGCATCTTCCCCTACCTCGTGACCGGACTGATCACCGCAGCCGGCGGCGCTTGGAACGCCGCGATCATCACGGAATTCGTCCAGGCCGGCAACCGCACCTACACCACCTTCGGCCTCGGCTCCGTGATCGCGCAGGCCAGCCAGCACGCACAGTATCCCCTGCTGCTCGGGGCAACCCTGGCGCTTTCCCTCCTGGTGGTCGGCGCCAACCGCCTGCTGTGGCGGCGACTCTTCCGCCTTGCCGAAAGCCGATATACCCTGCTGTAGAAGACCCGGGCGGGCAGGGCCGCAGGGAGTGAGGTGTGCGATGACCGCAGCCGTGTTGGTGTCCGCCGAGCAGGTCAGCCGCCGATACGATGAGATGCTGGTGCTCGACGCCATCGACCTCAACATCCACGACGGGGAGTTCGTCGCCCTGCTGGGCCCGTCGGGCTCGGGTAAATCGACGCTGCTGCGCATCGTGACCGGGTTGATGCGGCCGTCCAGCGGCTTGGTCCGCTACCGCGGGCAGCAGGTGGATGGCCCCTGTCCACACGCGGCGATCGTCTTCCAGACGTTTGCCCTCTACCCCTGGCTGACCGTCCTGGAGAACGTGGAGATCGGACTCAAGGCCCGCGGCATGGCGCTGCGCGAGCGCCGCAGTCGCGCCAACCGGCTGATCGAGCTCATCGGGCTGGAGGGCTTTGAAGACGCATACCCCAAGGAACTCTCCGGGGGGATGCGTCAGCGCGTCGGCTTCGCGCGGGCGCTGGCGGTCGAACCGGAACTGCTGTGCATGGACGAACCCTTCTCGGCACTCGACTTCCTCACCGCCGAAAACCTCCGCAACGAACTGTTGGATCTGTGGGTCGAACGCCGCATCCCAACCCGTGCCGTCCTGATGGTTACCCACGGCGTCGAAGAGGCGGTGGCCATGGCGGACCGGGTCGTGATCCTCTCGCGCAATCCCGCCCGAGTCGTCGCCGACATCGCCGTCGGGCTGCCCCGGCCGCGCAACCGCAAACACGCCGCGTTCCTGGCGATGGTCGACCGGATCTACAAGATCGTCACCGAAGGCGCCGACGCGGCCGCGGCGCCGACCCACACACCCGCCGGGCCCCCACAGCCCCACTTCGCCCCCTTGCCGCACACCGCCATGGGCATGCTCAACGGGTTGCTGGAACTCGTCGCCGACCGCGGCGGCCGGGACGACCTCTACCATCTGGGCAGTGAACTGATGCTTGAGGTGGACGACCTGCTGCCGGTCACCGAGGCCGCGGAACTGGTCGGGTTGGCGATCGTGCGCGAGGGCGACCTCTGCCTGACCGAGCTCGGTCGGCACTACGCCGATGAGGATGCCGCCGGCCGCAAGCAGATCGTCGCCGAGCGCATCCGCGACCTTCCGCTGTTTGCGGTCATCCGCCGGGTTCTGGCCGGCAAGCGGAACCACACCATGCGGCGCGAGTTCTTCGTCGAAGTCGTGGCCAGCGAACTCGGCGAGGTCCAGGCCGAAGCGCAGATCGACGCCGCGGTGTCCTGGGGTCGTTGGGCCGAATTGTTCGCGTACGATCAGGCTGCGGAGGAATTCTATCTTCCTGAAGAAGAGGATGAGACGTTGGCGGAAGAAACCCCTGACACCGACGTGGGAGCCGGAGACGGGGCCGCACCGCCGGACGGGGACCGCCATCCATAAAAACCCCGCCCCGAAACCGACCCGGCGCCCCCGATGCGAACGGGGACGCCAGGCCGCATCAGTCCGCGGCGAGGTTCAGGTGGCGCGGGATGAAGTAGTGCCGGGTGAGGCGATTGCCGATCTCCGCCACCACCGCGGGATCCAGGATCGCGTCGCCGCACCGCTCGCACACCGCCGCCGGCACGTTGTGGATCTCCACCGCACGACCACTGTCGTCCGTGAATAGATAACGGTGCACCACCTCGTACCCGAGCCGACCGCCGCACGCACAGCGCGTCGGCACCGCACCCGCGATCTTCGGACCAACTCCCTGCCGCTCAACCATCTGCGGGCACCTCCCTCTCGATTCCGGCGCCAGTCTACCGACTTGTGACGCCGGTCACAAAGAGGGGAAAGCCGATCTCGCCGAAAAAAGCGCCAAGCACGAGCCACCTGCGGCCATCCTGCGGCCCATACGCGGACCGCTCTCGCCGTAGCGCGCCCTGGCTCTCTTTTTCAGCCGCTTGTGACGCTTAACACAAATGTAACGACCGAGGCGGGACTCCGGGGGGGGCAGGATTGGCGCCCCCCCGGCAAGGGGTCAGCCGACGCCTTCTTCGATCGGCAACGGCTTGCGCTCCAAGACTTCGCGCACCACGTCCAGCGTGTTGCGGCCGCGCAGCTGGCTCTCCGGCTTGAGCACCATGCGATGGGTCAAGACCGCCGGCGCAAGATACTGCACGTCGTCCGGCAGGATGTAGTCACGGCCTCGCACCGCCGCCAGCGCCTGGGACGCCCGGAAGAGGTTGATGGAAGCGCGGGGACTGGCGCCCAGCGCGATGTCGGGATGCTGCCGGGTGGCCGCCACCAGATCGATCATGTAGCGCAGCAGGTCGGGCTCGACGTGCACCGTCCGCACCGCCGCCTGCGCCTTCACGACGTCTTCGGGACTGGCGACCGCCTTCAAACCGTCCGGTCGCACACCCTGCACCTGACGCAGGACGATCTCCCGCTCCTCGCCGGCATTTGGATACCCCATCTGCACCCGCATCAGGAAGCGGTCCAACTGGGCCTCGGGCAGCGGAAAGGTACCCTCAAATTCGATGGGGTTCTGGGTGGCCAACACCAAAAAGGGCGTGTCCAGCCGGCGGGTGACACCGTCGACGGTTACCTGCCCCTCACCCATGGCCTCGAGCAGCGCCGACTGGGTGCGCGGCGTGGCACGGTTGATCTCGTCGGTGAGCACGATCTGGTTCATGATCGGACCAGGCCGGAACTCGAAGTCCCGCGTGTTCGGGTTGTAAACCGAAGTGCCGAGGATGTCCGCCGGCAGCAGGTCGGGCGTGCACTGCACCCGGGCGAAGCGCAACCCCAGGGACGCGGCCGTGGCGCGCGCCATCATGGTCTTGCCGACACCCGGCACGTCCTCTAGCAGGATGTGCCCCTCGCACAGCAACGCCACCAGCACCAACTCGACCACGTCCGCCTTGCCGACGATGATCCGACCGATGCTCTCGCGCACACTCGCCGCGATGCGGCCAAACTCCGCCAGCCCCGCAACATCCTTTGTCAATCCCGTCGCGCTGTCCCCCGTGGCCCCGGTCTGCGTGGGACGGTCCCCCGTATCCGCCAAAACGCTTCCCCCCTGCGCCACCCGATCGGGCGGCGGGATTTGAGGCACCCAACGCCCGCTACGTGTGCCGGCGACCGCGGCCGTCGGCCCGCACGCCGCGTCCCTCCTCCCGGTCGGTGCGGGCCCGCCGCTGATCCGCCGGCCCGGCCCCCTTGACCGATTGGTCCTGCTGACGCCGGCTGAAAAAGCCCGCAATCCGCTGCCACCCGGAACTCGCCTGCGCGACCTGCTCCCCCGTCACAGGGTGCGGGCTGAACCGGGCCCACTCGTACGCACCGGTCAACAACTGCAATCCCGGGGCCACATCGGGTTCGGTGGCCACCAGGCTCCGCCGGAAGGCCTGCGGGGTCTGATGGGGACGGCGGGGCAGGCCGGCCCGGGCAGCCTGGGC
>DAHWHT010000339.1 GCA_027335515.1 Clostridia bacterium | reverse complement strand
GCTGGAACGGCAGGTGCTGGTTGAAAAGCATCTGATCAGCCCGCAGCATGCCGAGGATGCCCAGGGGGCGTTGCTGGTGCGCGCCGACGAGCAGGTATCCGCCATGGTGTTGGAGGAGGATCACCTGCGGTTGCAGGCCCTGGCGCCGGGGTTGCAACTGGGCGCCGCCTGGCGCCTGGCATCCAGCTTTGACGACGCGCTGGAGCGGACGTTGACGTGGGCCTTTTCCGAGCGCCTCGGGTACCTCACCGCCTGCCCGACCAACCTCGGAACGGCCATGCGGGCTTCCGTCATGCTCCATCTGCCGGCCCTGCGCTGGACCGAGCGCATCGGCCCGCTGCTCACCGGTTTGGCGAAGGTTGGCATCCTGGCGCGGGGATTGTATGGGGAGGGCAGTTCCGCCGTCGGCGACCTCTTTCAAATCAGTAACCAGGCGAGCCTGGGCACCGCAGAGCAGGAGCTGGCCGAGCATTTGGAGGGCGTGGCGCGCGAGATCGTCTCCCACGAGCGAAGCGCCCGGGAGGCCCTCTTGGCCGGCCATCGCGATGCGGTGGAGGACCGCGTCTGGCGGGCCCTGGGCATCCTGACCCATGCCCGACTGCTCAACTCCGCCGAGGCCCTGCAACTGCTGTCCGATGTGCGCCTGGGGTCCGCGTTGCACCTGTTGCCGGACCTGCCGGCCGACCGCTGGGCGGAGTTGCTGGTGTTGACCCGGGCGGGTTTTCTGCAGCGGCGTGAAGAACCCGCGTCGCCGGCCGCCCGAGACGCGCGGCGGGCCACGGTCGTGCGCCGCCGGCTGCAGGAGGCGTTCAGGCGGCCGCACGGGCCTGAGTCGACGCCCCCGGCGGACCCGGTGCAGGAAAGTTCCGCCGCTACCTGAACCATCGCTGCCAGCCGGCCGCCGCGGCGTCTGGGGCAGCAAGGGGGAGACCATGATGTTCGGCCGCTATTCGGACCGTGCGCAGAAGGTCATCATCCTGGCCCAGGATGAGGCCCGGCGCCTCAATTACAACTACGTGGGTACCGAGCACCTGCTGCTTGGGCTGATCCGCGAGGGCACCGGCATCGCGGCCAAGGCGCTGCAGAATCTTGGCGTCGACCTGGATCAGGTGCGGGCCGAGATCGAAAAGACCCTTGGCCGAGGCACCACACCTCCGACGGGGGAGATTCAATACACCCCGCGTGGCAAGAAGGTGATCATGGAACTGGCGCTGGATGAGGCAAGAAACCTCGGCCACTCCTACGTCGGAACCGAACACCTGCTGCTCGGTCTGATCCGCGAGGGGGAGTGCGCCGCCGCCCGCCTGCTGGAGAACATGGGCGCGGACCTGGAGCGCGTGCGGCGCGAGGTGACCAAGATGCTCGGCTCCCCCCCGGTGCAATCCGGCCAGGCGCCGCGCAGCGGGGTGCGGCGCAGCAAGTCCAATACGCCCGTGCTGGACAACTTCGGCCGCGACCTGACGGCACAGGCCGAGGAGAGCAAGTTGGATCCCGTGATCGGCCGGGACAAGGAGATCCAGCGCGTGATCCAGATTCTCTCCCGTCGCACCAAGAACAACCCGGTGTTGATCGGGGAGCCCGGGGTCGGCAAGACGGCCATCGTCGAGGGCCTGGCCCAGCGCATTGCCGACAGCACCGTCCCCGAGACGCTCAAGGACCGGCGCGTCGTGGCCCTGGACCTGGGCGCCATGGTCGCCGGGAGCAAGTATCGGGGGGAGTTTGAGGACCGCCTCAAGAAGGTCATGGAAGAGATCCGCCGGGCTGGGAACGTCGTGCTTTTCATCGACGAGATGCACACCATTATCGGCGCGGGCGCCGCCGAAGGTGCAATCGATGCGGCCAACATCCTCAAGCCGGCTTTGGCCCGCGGCGAGTTGCAGACCATCGGCGCCACCACGCTGGACGAGTACCGCAAGCACGTGGAAAAGGACGCCGCCCTCGAACGCCGTTTTCAGCCGATCATGGTCAACGAGCCCTCGGTGGACGACACGATCGCCATCCTCAAGGGTCTGCGGGATCGGTATGAGGCACACCACCGCGTCACCATCACGGATGAGGCGATCACGGCGGCGGCGCGCCTGGCGGATCGCTACGTCAGCGACCGCTACCTGCCCGACAAGGCCATCGACGTGATCGACGAGGCCGCCAGCAAGGCGCGGCTGCAGGCCTTCGTCGCTCCACCCGAACTGCGGGCCATCGAGGACCGGCTTGAAGGCGTCCGCAAGGAAAAGGACGCCGCCGTGCAGGCCCAGGAGTATTTGAAGGCGGCGAACATGCGGGACCAGGAGCAGGCCATCCAGGCCGAACTCGACAAGGCAAAGGATGAATGGCGTGAGAACCAGGTCAACCAGCGGTTGACCATCCACGCCGAAGAAGCGGCGCAGATTGTCGCCGACTGGACCGGCGTGCCCCTTCGCAAGTTGACCGAAGGAGACACGGAACGCCTGCTCCACCTGGAAGAGGCGATCCACAGCCGGTATTTCAACCAGGACGAGGCGGTTAAGGCGGTCGCCCGTTCCATCCGCCGCGCCCGGGCCGGGCTCAAGGATCCGCGGCGACCCATCGGCAGCTTCGTGTTTCTCGGCCCCACCGGGGTCGGCAAGTCGGAGTTGGCCAAGGCCCTGGCCGACGCCCTCTTCGGCGACGAAGATGCCACCGTGACGATTGATATGTCCGAGTACACGGAGCGCCATACGGTCAGCCGCCTGGTCGGGGCCCCCCCGGGATACGTCGGCTTTGAAGACGGCGGGCAGCTGACGGAGGCCGTCCGTCGGCGACCCTACTCGGTGGTGGTGCTGGAGGAGATCGAAAAGGCGCATCCGGAAGTGTTCAACCTCTTGCTGCAGGTCTTGGAAGAGGGCCGCCTCACCGAATCCAAGGGGCGCACCGTCGACTTCCGCAACACGGTCATCATTATGACGGGTAACATCGGGGCCCAGTACCTCAAGCGGCAGGGCGCGCTCGGCTTTCGTCCCCTCAACCGGGAGGAGGAGGCCACGTACAACTCCATCAAGGATAAGATCATGGAGGAGGTGCGGCGCACCTTCCGGCCGGAGTTCCTCAATCGCATCGATGAGGTCGTTGTCTTCCATCCGCTGGGCCGGGAGCACCTGGAGCGCATCATCGACCTCATGCTGGACCGCCTCGGTAAGCGGATGGCGGAAAACGGTCTGAAGTTCGAGATCACGGCCGGAGCCAAGAGCCTGCTCGTCGACAAGGGCACGGACGTGGAGTTCGGTGCCCGGCCGTTGCGGCGGGCAATAACCCGGTTGCTTGAGGACCCGATGTCTGAGGAGATGCTGGCCGGCCACTTCCCGGAGGGCAGCACGGTGTTGATCGATGTGGAGACCGCCGAGGACGGCGAACGCAGCATCTGCTTGCGCAAGCCTGCGCAGGCGGCGGTTGCCGTCGGGGAGGCGCCAAAGCCGAAGGACGCAGGTGCGGAACTGCCACGCGGCGACGGCGATTCGGGCGTCTAGCGGCGAGGGGGACGACGGTGCGGCTGAGTGTGCGGCTGTTTGGGGCGGCGGCAGAGGTGGCGGCCGCACCGCGGCTCTGCGTAGAGGTGCCGGACGGTTCCACCGTCGCGCAGATACAGGCCGCGTTGCAACCGCGGCTGGGAGCCCTCGCCGGGCGGTGCGCCGTTGCGGTCGACCGACGGGTGGCGGATCCGCATGACGTGGTTGCGGCCGGTGCGGAGGTGGCCCTGCTGCCGCCGGTCAGTGGTGGGGACGGGCGCGTTGGGCCCGAGCCCGTCGACCCGGCCGCGCTGCTGGCGGAGGTGTCGGATCCCGACCTGGGCGGCGTGGTGCTCTTTTTGGGTACGGTGCGGGGCCGTACCGATGGGACGCTGGCCACGGCGCGCCTGCACTATGAGGCATACACCGAAATGGCCGTCGAGGTGCTCGACGCCCTGGCGCTGCAGGCGGGCCGACTCTGGCCGGGGGTGCGGATCGCCATGCGCCACCGTACGGGCACGCTTGCGCCCGGCGACGCGGCGGTCGGGGTGGCGGCGGCGGCCGGCCACCGCGGCGACGCGTTTGCGGCGGCCCGCTTTTGTATCGAACGCCTCAAGGTGGAACTTCCTGTATGGAAGAGGGAAGAAGCCCCCGACGGCAGCGGCTTCTGGGTGGAACACGCTTAGCTCGGGCCGCCGACCGGAAGGCGGCCGCCTGGCGAAGGGGGGGGCGGAGCCACTGCGCGGTGGTGCGGCCTCGGGGGGGCGGTCCAACCGGTCGGACCCGGACCGGGAGCGGTCGGGCTACGTCTGTCAGGCGTGCGGCTATGAGTCCGCGCGCTGGCTTGGGCGCTGTCCCTCCTGTGATGAGTGGGGGAGCCTGGCGGCACCGGCCGGCCCGCCCGACGCCGACGCGGCGGTGGCGACCCCGGTGGCGGACGTCCCCGAAGGAAGCCAACAACGCCTGCGTTCGGGCATCGCGGAGTTTGATCGCGTGGTGGGCGGGGGCATCGTGCCCGGTGCCCTGGTGCTGCTTGGCGGCGATCCCGGCGTGGGTAAATCCACTCTGCTGTTGCAGCTCGCGGGCGCCGTCGCCCAAAGCGGGCGCGTGCTCTACGTGTCGGGGGAGGAGTCCGCGGCGCAGATCAAGGGCAGGGCGCGCCGCCTGGGCGCGATGCCGGAAGGGTTGCTGGTGGCCGCCGCCTTGGACGTCGGCGAGATCGCCCGCTTGTGTGGGCAGCATGCGCCCGGCCTCCTGATCGTCGATTCCGTGCAGACGATGCGGGACGCGGGGTGCCCGCTCGCGCCGGGCAGTCCGGTGCAACTGCGGGGAGTCACGGCCGCGCTCACGACCTTGGCGCGGACGCGGCACCTGCCGGTCCTGATGATTGGCCACGTGACCAAGGCGGGACTGCTGGCCGGCCCCCGGCTCCTGGAGCACATGGTGGACGTTGTCCTGCTGTTTGAGGGGGAGCGCTTCTCGCCGTTCCGGCTCCTGCGCTCGCTCAAGAATCGCTTCGGTTCCACGCAGGAACTCGGGGTGTTTCAGATGGCGGACGCCGGGCTGCGGGAGGTGTCCAACCCTTCGGAGCTTTTCCTGGCAGAGCGGGCGCGCGGGGTCTCCGGCAGCGTGGTCACGGTGGCCCTGGAGGGCAGTCGGCCGCTCCTGTGCGAAGTTCAGGCCCTGCTGGCCGGCCCCGCCTTCGGAACCCCGCGGCGGACGGCCCACGGTATCGACGCATCCAGGCTGGCGTTGCTGCTCGCGGTGCTGGAGCGGCGCTGCGGACTGCGATGCAATGCCCTGGATGCCTATGTCAAGGTTGCCGGGGGGGTTCGTCTGGAGGAGCCGGCGGCGGACCTGGCGTGCGCCCTGGCGCTGGCGTCGGCATTCCGCGATCGGTCTGTCCCGCCGGATGTGGCGGTGTGTGGCGAGATCGGCCTGGGTGGAGAGGTGCGCGGCGTCGCCCGATTGGAGGACCGTATCGCCGAGGCCGGGCGCCTGGGTTTTCGGCGTATCGTCGTGCCGGCCGTCGGAACGGTGCGTCATCCTGCGGGTTCGCTGGATCTATTGCGCGTCCCGACGTTGGCCGCCGCCCTGGATGCGGCGCTATCTTCGACGGAAGGAGCGCCGGACCATTAGACCGCCCGCGAGGTTGGGCGGGGCGACGGGCGCCGAACGCTGCCGGCTGGGTTAGGAAAGGTGGTAAAGGCCGAGAGCCGCCAGCTTCTTGTTCTCCTTGATCAGAATGTCATAGATGTTCAAGTCGAGAACGTTCGCCAGCGCCGCCACGTAAAACAGCAGACGACCGCATTCCTCCTCGACGACTTCACGACAGTTGGCACACAACTCACCCTCCAGGTGGTCGTCCATGTAGTCGTGGAGTTCTTGCAGGGAAAGGTTGCCGCTGTGGGGCAGTTCGTTCTTTTGGGCGTGGATGCGTACACAACCGCAGGCGGTTACCGACTTGACCAGGGCCCGCGACACACGTACCGACGCTTCCTGGAACTTGGATACGACATCCAGCACGCTGCGGTGTCGTATCAGCCCCTGCTGGACCGCTTCCTGGAATTCATCCCAAAGCAGGTCCTTCACGCGGACTGCACCCCTCTCCGGACGCACCGATCCAGGACCCCGCACCCACCCGCCGCGGCCGGACGCCCGATGCACCCGCAGCGTTTCTCAGACAAAGGCGTTCCGTGTCCTGAACACTTGCGACCGCGCCGTCGAGGCGGCGTGGACCGCAAAACGAGGATCCGCTGCGGACCCATTATAGGGAGCCCCGGATTTGAGTGTCAACGCGGCGTCGCCGTCCGGATGGGGCGGTGTCGGCCTGCCGGCGCCGGATCGGGGGCGGCACGGCACCTTTTCGCCGACTGGGCGGACGGGAGACGGTAAATGGTATAATGCCCCGCAGGGCCGGGTGCGCCCGGGGAGCGACGGCGGGGGGTGCCTTGTGTTCCACATCGGTGACCGAGTGGTCTACCCCATGCACGGCGCAGGTGTCGTTGAGGCGATCGAGGAGCGGGAGATCCTCGGCCGCAGCCAGCAGTATTACATTATGCGGCTGCCCCTGGACGGGTTGCGCGTGATGATCCCCGTCGGCGGCGCCGACGGCAGTGGGTTGCGACAGGTGATCGACCGTGAGGACCTGCCGCGCGTTCTGGCGGTTCTCTCGGGCGAGGCCAGCGGCATGTCCGCCAACTGGAGCCACCGCTACCGGGCGAATGCCGAAAAGCTGCGCAGTGGCGACATCTTTGAGGTTGCCGAGGTGGTGCGAAATCTCACCCTGAGGGACAGGGAGAAGGGGCTCTCTGCCGGGGAGCGTAAGATGTTGGACTCGGCCCGCCAGATCCTGGTCAGTGAGGTGGTGCTGTCCCGGGACATCCCGGAGACGGAGGCACATCAACTGCTCGACCAAGCGATGGCGTAGCCTGGCGGCGCACTGCCGGGGGGAGGGGCGTAGGCCGCGATGGTGGGCGGGCCGGCGCGATGGGCCTGGGCGGTGGTCGGCGCGTTCGCCGGCTTCGATGTCGGCCTGGGATGGTTGGGGCGGCTGAGTCGCACCTATCCCCTACCGCTTTCGGCCGGCGCCGCGACGGGTCTGCTGGCGGGCAGCGTGTTGCTCGCGGCCTTGTGCGGTTTTTCACTGGGGCCGTCCCTCAACCGGCTGGCACGGACCGGATGGACGGTGGCCGTGGATCGGTTGGTCGCACTGCCGGGGGTGGACGTGCTCGCCGGCAGCTTGGGCGTGGTTTTCGGCCTGGCTGCGGGCCTGCTCTTGCACCCGGCGCTGGCACCTCTGGGGTGGCCGGTGCAGGCACTGGTGTCGGTGGCGTTGGCCGTTGTCGGTTGGACGGTGTTTGTGCACAAGCGGGCCGATTGGCGTCGCCTCTGGCGGGCCGAGCCGGCCGTGGTGGGTCCGCCGCCGGTGGACGACGTTGCCGCATCGGCCAACGGGCGTGTCCCCGCGGTTGATGGGCGTCCGAAGGTTTTGGATACCAGCGCCATTGTGGATGGTCGCGTCGCCGAACTCTATCGGACGGGATTCCTGGAAGGTCCCGTCGTCGTACCCAACTTCGTGTTGGACGAATTGCGCCACATCGCGGACAGTGCCGACGAGTTGAGGCGGCAGCGCGGCCGACATGGACTGGAAGTACTTGCTACCCTGCAAAAGGACCTGGGCGCGCCCGTTCGCTTTGACGCGCGCGACCCCGACCCCACCGCCGAGGTGGACGCCAAGTTGGTTCGCTTGGCGCACGAGCTCGGCGGGCATGTGGTTACCACCGATTTCAATCTCAACAAGGTGGCCGAATTGCAGGGGGTGTCCGTTCTCAACGTCAACGCGTTGGCCAGCGCCCTGCGGCCGCGCTACCTGCCGGGAGAGGAGATGACCGTCCGGGTGGTCAGCGCGGGGAAGATGCCGGGCCAAGGCCTTGCGTATCTGGAAGATGGAACCATGGTGGTGGTCGACGGCGGGCGTCGGCTCATCGGCGGGGACGTCGCCATCGTGGTGACCAGTTCCGT
>DAHWHT010000322.1 GCA_027335515.1 Clostridia bacterium | reverse complement strand
CCCACTATCCGAAGGAGCACGCCGAACTTCAAGAGACCATCGGTGCGCTTGGTGCGGTCGTGTCCCAATTCAGGCCCGGGGCAATAGTCCACCGTTCGTTCTTTCCCAAGCGCAATGCGACCATGAGCGGCCTCTGCCTGGGCACGGTGGTGGTCGAGGCCTCAGAGACGAGCGGCGCGCTGATTCAAGCGCGCCAGTGTCTTGCCCAAGGTCGGAAGTTGTTCATCCCCCAAAGCGCCTTGGACGATCGCCGCCTTCGATGGCCGGCGCGCTTTATGGAGCAGGGCGCACACCGGTTCGCGACGATCGAAGAACTGCTCGACGTCCTGGAGGCAGAGGGGCTCCTTGCTCCGAAGATGGCTTCCGACACTGCGGAGTCGGCCGACAGGCCGCGAGCTGAGGTCATCCCGCTTCATGTTCGTTGAACTGAACACGCTGCAGTACATTCTGGTGCATGCCGGAGACGGCCCAGAACGCCATGCACGGGAACTGGTTTCTTTGGCGGCCGCCGGCAGTGTCGTTGTACTCGTGCCTCCTGCTGCACGTGTCCAGTGGAAGGTGAGCCTGCCCAAGGTGATAGCAACGCTGCCTTGGGAGAGCACGTACGTCTTTGATGTGCAGGGCAATGTGCGCCGTGCCTTAGAGGAACTCGATGGCCAACCATTCCAGACCGTTTTCGTCTCCTCAAATCCGGAAGAGGTCGCCGGTGCAGCATGTGCCCGGCTGAGTACGCTTCTGGTCGGTGACCGGGCACCTCAGGCGCTTCCAGACCTCTGGTGCGCCGACTTTGCCGAGGCCGGACAGAGGCTGTTGGACTTCAAGGCCGGGCGACGGGTCAGCGGCTACGCCGGGGAACTCCACGCAACGCTTCCTCGGTCCGGGGCGAGACCGGGAGGAGTGCTGGTCTGGCTGCCCGACCGGCTGGACGAGGATCTCCGTCCCACGATGTCACTCCTGGTCCTGGGGCGATACTTCCCCACCGCCGACGCACGGCGGCCGAAACACCAGCCGTCCATGCGCCTCTATCAGTTGAAGACTAAGATCACGTCGGGCCGCCCGGTCCTTCCGGGGTTGGCGGCGGCGTTACGCATCGTCGCGGACAGGCGCCCAGTCGCCGCGGTGACCGTGGTGCCCCCGCGACCGGGCCGGCCGGCGCCGCCGTTAGCTCGATTGGTCGAAGAGGCTTGCCGCGATGGGGATGTGAACCTGTCGTTCGCACCCGAAATGCTCCGTTGCGTCCGCGACTACCCGCAACAGAAAGCCGCCGGCGGCTTTACCGCACGTCGAGCCAACGTCGAAGGGGTGTTCCGCGAGGGATCGCACGTCCCTCGTGGCCATGCCGTTATCGTCGATGACATTTGGACCTCTGGCTCCACTGTGATGGCGTGTGCGCGGCAGCTGCTCTCGGCCGGAGCCACATTCGTCACTGCGGTGTCGTTGGCCATCGACCAGGCGATCGTACTGTCAGCTCTGGAGCCTGTGGCTATTCCCTGTCGTGAGCCCGCATGCGACGGCACGCTCTCGCTGCGGTTCAACGGCCAGACGCAGCACGGGTTCTGGGGATGCAGCGAGTTCTTTGGTGTCCGACACTGTCGGGGTGGCTTGCCGTGGGCGGAGGGTTTGCGGGCAATGAATGAACGTAACACTCGAGACCTCATCGAGGATAGTCCCGACATCCGATTCTAAGAATGTTGCGCGTCTGCATACGCGATGCACGCCTGCACATCCAGCGGAGTCAGCCTTGGATACGAAGCAAAAAGGCGCCTGCAGGTCGAGGTCCTGAGCCAATCGTTTCAAGACCAAGTCGACTGGGATGCGGGTGCCGCGCACCACCGGTTTGCCAGCCAATACCTCTGCATCAACGACGATGCGCTCCCTGAGAGTCTTTGTCACGGTTTGTGCCCGCCTTCCGCGGAAACCGAACGTCAATGGTCCATCTTCGGAGTGCACCACCGTCGGGGTACGCAGGGCGGCCCGCAGGCGCGGCCAGCATGACACCAGCGTCTCGACATCGAAATCGCGGCCACACCCGCCAGCTGGGGGCGCGCCCCCGTCACCCCCACAGGCCGGAGGCGCCGCCCTCCGACCGGCTCAAGGCTTTCCCCACGGACCCACCCTTGCGTCCATATCCTACTCGGCCTTCGCTCGGTCCCCGCCAGGGTGCGGCTGCGCGATATCCTTGCTGCGCTTCGATAATGCTCGCCCCGCTCCGCCGCCCTGGCGGGGCCGCTCGGCCCGCAAGGGGCGGTCCGAAAAGGCGCTCTTTGCTGAGAGAGGCGGTCCCCGATGGCGAGCACCGAGCCCCGTGTGCGCGACCTGCTGGGGCGGTTGGAGGACGGCGTGCGCACCATTCAGACCGGGCAGGGCATCGCCAGCACCGACGGCGATCCGCTGTCCCCGCACCCCTGCCGGACGTTGGCCACCAACAGCGAACGCGGCCGCTGGCGCCTCGCGCACCTCCTCGACGTGGCGGGCCTTGAGCGAATCGTGGTCCGCCAGGAGGTTCCCGGACTGGGGGCGGCGCACGGCGCCTACATCCCCGACGAGCACACCATCGTCCTCGCGCCGGGGTTGTCTCCGACGACCAGCGCGCCAAGACGCTGTGCCACGAACTCGGGTACGCGCTCCTGGGCCACCCGGCGGCCGGACGCAGGGAGGAACAGGCGGCGGCCGCCGAGGGCACCGTCTTCGTGGTCGCGGCCTGGGCCGGCCTGGACACCTCCGCCCACTCTTTCGGCTACGTGACCGATCGGGCCGCTCGGCGCGACGGCGCAGCACTGGTCAAGGCCGTGGGGCCGCATCCATCCAGCACGCTGCCACTCGGATCATCGCGGCTATCGATCCGGATGCAACCCGCACCGAGAGCGCTTGACGAGATCGGCGCAAGACGGCGGGGCCGGCGCTGCCGGCTCCCGCATGGGAGGCATGCCCCGTGACAGACGCGCCCGGATTGGACTACGACCGCGCCGCCGAGCGTTGGCGCCTGCGCGGAAGGGCGCTGCATTGTGGCGACGGGCTGGGGGTGCGGATCGGCGGCCACTGGCTGCCCGTCCGGATCGAGCATTACGACGCGCACCACTGGATCCTGCACGCCGACGGCGACATCGTGCGCGTCCTGCCCAGCTGCTCGTTGCCCGCACGACCGGATCCGCGCGATCAGCGGTGGTAGGGCGGGATGGCCAACAGCCACGCCCGGCGCGCGCGGTCTGAAAACGCTTGCTGTCACCACTGGAGGATGGTGCTTCGTGAGCACGCGCGCAGACGGACGCCGGAGACCGTCGGACCGCAGCCGGCCGCATCAGCAGGCGTGCGACCCCCGACGTCTACCCGTGTTGGGTGCGGGTTGAACTGGTGAGGGAGCAGCCGGCGATTGCGCTCCTCGGGAGGCCCTTGCGCATACCGACGGCCGCCGCGGGCGTCCTCTGCCCGCTCCTGGCACGCGAGGCGCGCGAAACGATGCTCGCCCTGCTCCTCGACGCGCGGGCGCGGCCCAACGCCATCCACCGCGTCAGCATCGGCGGCATGGAGCACCGTCCCTGCGAACCGCGCGAGGCCTTCCAGGCCGGGATTCTCGCCGACGCCGCGGCCTTGATCCTGGCGCACAACCACCCCAGCGGCGATACCACCCCCAGCATGGACGACCTGATCGTGACCCTGCGCATGGCCCGCGCCGGCGCCTTGTTGGGCATCCCGTTGCGCGATCACCTCGTCGTCAGCACCGCCGGCTGGACCAGCCCGCGTGGGGCCACCCCGAACTGTGGGCGGAGGTGATCACCAGGTGATCGTGCTGCTGCCGTTCTATCTCACCGGCTCAGACCGGGGCGGCCGGGATGCCGTCGCCCGCCCGCTGGCCGACCCGATTCGGTTTTGCACGGCTGTCCGTCCGGGAGGCCCCGGCGCACCCGGCCCGCACGTGGGCTGCCGGCTCGGGCCTTGGCGCACCGTGGTCCCAGAGGTGCGCTGCAGAGACGAGGCGCTGCTGCTGCGGCGCGCCGGGTACCGGGGGATTCGCGTGAAGCCGGCAGACACCGGCCGAGCCCACGTGCGCGCCGCACGCCTGCGGGGCGACCCTCCCGCCCTGCCAGTCGACTGGGTCTTGCGACACGCTCCGGGTGCGCAGGGGCAAGCCGCCAAGGCAGTGCAGTGAGGGCCAAGCGGCGGCGCGCCCCGATGTCGGCCGGGCTCCGGCCTCGGGAAGGCGCAGACGCCGCGCGCCGAACCGCGATCCCACCCGAACCGAGCGGACTGCCACCACGACCGGCCCAGTCGCCCTTAGAGCGTCCGCAGCCAGAACAGCGCGGCGGAGGACGGCTCGGGCAGCTCCACAACGAGACCTTCCTCCATCAGCACGGAGCCGGGCACCTCACACCCCACACCGCGGTCCTCCTCGGTCACGAGGTAGCGTGCCCCGGGCTGCAAGCGGCGCAGCCTGAGCAGCTACCTGCCCTGGCTGCCCCCCACCCGGAAGGCGAGCACGGCGCCCTCCCCTCCATCCGGGCCGGCGAGTTCGACGGCGTACCAGGCCTCGGCCCCTGTCTCCTGGGGCAGAAGCTGGTGCAGCACCCCGCGACGCTGCAGCGACCGCCAGCGCTTGTAGAGGGCGATCTCGCGCGAGGCCAGAGCCTCCTCCTCTGCGTCCCAGCGGTCCAGGGGGATGGAGAGCCCAAAGGCCCCCAGGAAGCGGCTGCGGAAGAGATACGAGAGCCTGCCCTGCGCGGGCTCGTGCGGGATGACCCAGGCGTTGAGGTGCTCCGGCGGGTAGGCCAGGACTGCGCCCGCAAACTGCGCGCGGGCCCTCCGGCTCGGGGCGGGGATGTCGCTGGTCCAGGTCAGGTGGCTGCGGGCGATCATCCCCGGGTCGAACCGCGAGCCCCCGCCGGCGCAGTTCTCGATCACCAGGTGCGGCAGGCGCGAGCGCAGGTGGTCCAGCCCCTCCCACACCCCACGGATGTGTGCCCAGTTCCCGTCACCCGCCTGATGGCCATGGTCGGGGCAGTCGCAGATCGCGTAGAGGTTGTGGTCCCACTTGACCCAGTCGGCCTCCGCCTCCGTCAGCAGCCGCACCAGTCGCTCCTTGGCCCACGCCACGGCGGCGGGACACCCGAAACACACCTGGGCACTCGGGAGGGCGCCGCGCTCGATGCGCTTTCCTCCCTGGGTCGCGAGCCAGGAGGGATCCAGGCCCGAGTCCCCCAGGTGCTGGACGTCGACCCGTTCCGGCTCCACCCAGAGCCCGAAGCGCAGCCCCAGAGCCTTCACCCGTTGCCCGAAGCTGCGCAATCCCGCCGGGAACTTGGCCGGGTCCTCGCGCCAGGTGCCGGCACCCGAGCCCCAGACACCCGGCCGGCCGCCGCCCACAAACCACCCGTCGTCCAGGACGAAGACCTCCACCCCGACGCGGGCGGCCACGTCCAGTTGCCGCAGCATCTGGCCCTCATCCAACTTCGCGGCCCACGGGTACCAGGAGTTGAACTGCACCCAGGGCCCTCGCCCATCCGGCCAGGCTGGTGCCGATGCCCGCAGGGCCGCGTGGCTGCGCTGGGATGCACCCTCCAGCCCGCCAGGGCCGCTGCCCCAGAGCACCTCTGGCAGGGTCAGGGTCTGCCCCGGCTCCAGCGTGTGCTCGAAGGCCTCGAGCCCCATGCTCAGGCGGCAGAGGCCACCCTCGTACTCCAGGGCAAAACACCAGGTGCCGGACCAGCGCAGGGTGCAGAACGTGCCCCGCCCCTCCGGGCCGACGACGGCAAACCAGGGAACGTAGCGGTTGGAGGAGGTCGGCCGCCAGCGGGATTCGGTGGCCCGCCACTGCCGCCGCATCCCCGGCTCCAGGGCGGCCTCCTGGCGCAAGAAGGAAACCGGGAAGGCGTTCTGGTGCTCGGGTTGCACCCCGTCGGCCCAGTGCACACTGGCCGGCTCCCGCACCGCCAAGCCCAGCACCACCGCGGGATCCCGCACCGCGACCCGAGCCGTGGTCGCCCGCAGGGTCAGAGAGGCCCTGTATACGCCGGGCGCGCGCTCAGGTGCGTAGGTGAGGCCGACCACCAGCCCGCTGGGCGGGTCCTGGGCGAGCACGCCGTCGCGGGTCCGGGACAGGAGCACCAGAGCCGTGCTGGGCACCTCTCGCGCCGTGGCGCCCGTGCCGATGCCCAGGGTGAAGAGGGGCACGCGTTCCGCCCCGGTCCCCGGTGCACAGTCCAGAGGGTTGGCCGCCAGGTCCGCACCCGGCAGCGGCGGCATCTCCCCGCCACCCCGTTCCCCGTCCACGCCGCGTCCCCCTTTGGCCCCGGTTACGCTTCAGGAGTCCGCATGGGCCACCGCCCGCGTGCCGGTCAACCCTGGCTGCCGAGTTCCGCGAGGGCGTGGCACTGGGATGCGCAATCCGGTCATGTCGGCCACTGAATCCGGCCATGCCGGCCCGGGTGGCCGGGCGGGGAGCAGGGACGATCAAAACATACGTCAGGGTGGCCGGCATGGCAACCGGAAATGGGCCGCCGGTCCTCCAGTTTTGTCAGCCGTTGGTGCCCTCGGGTGCGGGGCCGGGCTGGGGGTCGGAGGGGGCCGGCAGGCCCCCTGGCGCCGACTGGGTGGCGGATGGGCAGGCGGGGTAGCGGAGCCTGACGGTGGCGGTTCAGGGGCGCTCTGTTCGACATTTCACCTGCCGCCGCACATCCCGACCACCCCCCAAAACGGGTCGCAGGCCGCCCATCTACCGCCCGCGGTGGCAGCGGAAGGCGTCTCTGCCATTTCTTGAGTGTAACCGCGGTCACGCGGCAGCGTGAACGGGTGGACACCGCCCTCAACATGCCCTACATGCGAAATTCAGGGTATACCTTGCCCTCACTACAGGTATGCGCAAGGGTGAACTGATCGGTCTGCGCTGGGTGGACGTGTATTTAGATGAAAGCCGGATGGAAGTCCGCGTCCAGCGCCAGTACCGCCCGCACGAGGGCATCACTGAACGTGAGCGCAAGGAGCACCGGGTCACGCGACCTATTGAGCTAACAGACGAGGAAGTCTCCGTCCTCCGAGCCCACCGCGCTCGCCAGGCCGAAGAACGGCTGGGTGTGGGCGAACTCTGGCGGGACCACGGGCTGGTGTTTCCTTCAGAGGTGGGGACGCCGCTACAACCGCGCAACGTACAGAGGTTCCTCGATGCGGCGCTGGAGCGGGCCGGGCTCGCGCACATCCGTTTCCACGACCTCCGGCATACCGCCGGCACTCTCCGCATGCGGGAGGATGGCCGCGTCGTGGTCGCGCAGCAGCGTCTCGGCCATGCGAAGGTCAGCACCACAATCGATCTCTACGGGCATGCGCTCCCCGGCGACCAACGGGTGGCGGCGGGCCGGGTCCAGGAAGCCATTCGGCGGGCGGCCAACGGCCATCGCCCAACCAAGCGGTAGTAAAGCGGTCGTAAACACGACAGAAGCCCCCAGGATTTGCCTGGGGGCTTCTC
>DAHWHT010000316.1 GCA_027335515.1 Clostridia bacterium | reverse complement strand
GCCGGCCGCCGATCCGGTCGATGGCTTCGTCCGGCAGTGGGAGTTCCAGGGTGGCCGCGCGGCGGTGGTCGCGCCGGACGAGCTGGCATCGACCCTGCGCTCCATCGTGGGGGACGCGGCGGCGGTCAGCGCCGATCCCCCCCTCGCCCACATTCTGGGGAATGACGAGACGGCCCCCGCCGACGCGGCCTTCGGCCTGGTGCGTGCCCCCGCCGCCGCGGCTCAAACCGGATCCATGGTCCTTGCGCACGGACCCCAGACGCAGCGCCGCCGCTCACTGCTGCCGCCGGCCGCGGTCTTTGTCGTCGATGCCGCCGACGTGCACCCGGACCTGACCTCGGCCCTGGCGGCCTGCAACCTGTTGACGGGCGCGGAGCGGCCCGCCGCGGTCACCCTGATCTCCGGGCCCAGCCGCTCGGCCGATATCGAAAACGACCTGGTGATCGGGGTGCACGGCCCTGGGCTGGCCTGGGCGATCGTGGTGCGCGAGGGGCCGCGGGCGTCAACGCCGTAGCGGGCCCCGTACCCGTCCCGGTCCGCAGCCCGCTTTCAGGCGGCCCCGGCAGCGGCGGTGCGTTCGACGTCCCACCGCCACAGGGCCGCGAGGAACGCGACCAGACCACAAAGCAGCAGCAACGACGGCCAGCGGGCCCCCCCGGCAACGCTGAACACGGCGTAACCGACCCAGGTGGCAACAACCCAGGCCACCGCCCATGCACCGTACCCGGACTTCAGGCGCGCGCGGACCGGCGGCAGGGCGCAGACGGCCGCCAGGGCGACCACCGGGACCAGCAGCACAAACCCCGCGTGGCGCAGTGGCACCGGGCCGCCCGTCAGGGCCGAGAGCGCATAGCCGACGGCCAGGGTGAACGCCAACCAACCCGTCCGGGTCTCGGATCCGGCGGCCCGCCATCGCGCCAGGAAGAACGGCGCGGCGAGCAGCAACAGTGTGTAGTCCTGGTTATAGGCGAACGTGGTGGTCGCCAGGGTCCAGACCGCCACGACGGCCAGGTCGCGCGCGGGGGTCGCGTCGACGCGGGTCCACAGGCGCAGGGCCAGCAGCGTCAGGGCAACGTCGAGTGCCAGCGTGGGCCAGACCGCCAGCCGCGGTCCGAGCAGTTCGCTCCAGGCCTGCAGCCAGTTCAGCGTGTCCCAGGGCTCGATGGCCGCCGCCTGCGCGTGGGGCAGGGTCACCCGCAGCCAATAGGTCGTCATGGCGGGGTGCAGCCAACACAGGCCCAGGGCCAGGACGCCGCCGATCGCAAACCCTGCGAGCGGCAGGCGATCGCGGCGGGCCACGGCGCGAAACAGCAGATACACACCCAGGCCTGCCAGAAGGTGGGGATCCACGGCCGCAAGCGACGCGGCAAGACCGCCCAGCAGGGGCCGCCCCCGCTGGATGGCATACCAGCCGACGGCGACGGCCGCCACGACGATCGTGTCGGTCTGACCCAGCCACAGCGTGAACGATAAAGGCTGGAAGGCCATGCACAGCACCAACCCGGCCGAAAGCGCCGCGGCGCCGAGCGCAACCCCGCCCAGGCGCAGCAGCAGGACCAGCGTGAGCGCCGCGCACAACAGGCTGATGCCCAGCCACACCAGCCGTGCCGCATCAAACGGCAACGCGCCCAGCGGCGCCATGAGCTGCGCCACGAAGATCGGGCTGAGGAACGGCCCGGGCCGCGGATGCGGCAGGGGACCGGCCACCGCCGCGAGGTTGGCGAGGTGGTAGGGGCTCAGGCCGGCCGACAGCGCGCGCGCCGCCGCCCAAAACGTCCAAAAGTCCCCCGCCGTGCCGAGATGCTGGTGCAACTCATACAAGAAGGCCAACGCCACCAGGGCAAACCCCGCCACAAACCCCACCGGCCACCTGCGGCCGCGCCCCTCCACCCCGCCCGCCAGCCCAGCCACCCCCGCAGCCATGCTACACGTCGTCCCGCCGGCCGTGGGCACGCGCAGATGAGGATTGGATGAAAAGGCCCGCCGGCGGCGCGGATTGCCGCCCCCGCACCGGCGGGCTAGACTGATGGTGCCGGTGTGGCGAAGGGGGCGACGGGGCCATCGGAGGGCGGGTCGATACCCGGCTGCCTCGGCGGTCCAGACGACATCGGCGCCCCTGGCCGCGCCACCTGCTCGTGGCGGCCTGCGCCGTGGGGACGGTGTTCGCGCTCCGGGCGCTTGCCGCCGGCCAGCCTGCGACGAACCCGGCCCCGCAACCGGCGCGCTCGGTGACGCCCCCGCCGCCGGTGCAGGCCAACGCCGCCCTCACAGCCATCGACCGCCTGACCCGGTTGCCCCTGGGGAGCTCCGCGCGCCAATGGAGCAGCGTCGACCCGACGGAACGCAACCAGGATGGTCTTGCGACCAGCATCGTGTACCGCAACCACCAGGGCCAGTCGGTCATCTTTGCCGCCAGGGGCCCCGGAGTGGTGGAAAACATCTGGGTCGCGGGATCGTTGCAGAAGATGGGCAACATCGTCGTGCGCCTGGACGGCCGGCGGCAACCGGTCGTCGACCAACCCGCCGCCACCTTTTTCAGCGGCAGGGTCGCACCGTTCCTCTTTCCGCTCGCGGCGAACGCAACCCAGTCCAGCGGCGGCAACTACAGCTTCGTCCCCATCGCCTTCCAGACCGCGTGCAGCATTGCCTTCACCGGAACCACCGCCTTCTGGCACGTGGACTTCCGCCGCCTGCCGCCCGGCACACGCGTGGTGCCCTTTTCCCCAAGCGCCGATCTGCATCCGGCGGCAACCGCCTGGGCCGCCGCGGGAAAGGACATGCACCGGGCCGGCGGCAGCCGCAGCCAGGCGGGTACGATCCAACTGCCCGCAAGCGGCAGCGCCACCCTGGCGCGGCTTTCCGGCCCGGCCCGACTGGACACCCTGCGCCTGACCCTGCCGCGCGCCGCCGTCGGCCCGCCCGTCACAAAGACCCACCACGGCATCGGCTTCACCGGCGACGCCACCTTCGTGCTGCGCCTGCCGCCCGGCGCCACCGCCGCGCGCCTGACGGGAAGGTTCGACGCCGCGGTGCGCAACGTGCAGGCCGGCGTGTGGGTCGACGGGGTGCGCATCGGCACCTTCGGCAACGGCGGCTACACCTACGGGCCCTACCGCTGGCGGCTGCGGCGCCTGACCGTGCCGTCGCAACTCGTGCGGGGGCACCGCACGGTGCGTGTGCGCCTGACCGACACCGCCGCCCCCGCGCCGGTTCGCCTTTACGGCATCCGCGTCTCGGGGCGCGCGGCCGGCGGCGCCTGGCAGCGCGGGGGCCAGTTGGCCTTCACCGCGTCCTCGGAGCAAGGCCACGCCTGGCGCGCCACGGGGGTGGACTGGCGCGGCCAGACCACGACGGCAAAGGCCCCGGCCGCGCTGAACGCCAGCGCCCGTACGCTCAACGACACCTGGCTGCAGATCACGTTCGACGGCGCGTCGCAGCCCGCCGTGGACGCCCCCCTCGGCCTGTTCTTCGGCAGCGGCTTTGGCGCCTGGAGCGTGCGCGCCCTGCTGATGGGTATCCACCCCGCCAGCGGCGGCCTGTACAGCTTCTGGCCGATGCCGTTCGCCCACCAGGCCGTCGTCCGGCTGATCCACCGCGGCACCCGGGCGCTGACGGTGCGCTTCGCCCTCGGCTACCGTCCCAGCGCGGCGACCGGGCGCCGCCTGGCCGCGGGCCGCGAGGGCTACTTCCACGCCACCTACACGGCTCAAACCCCGACGGTGGCGGGCCAGGATTTCCCCGCCCTGCGCGTGCGGGGCACGGGGCGGTTGGTCGGGATCAGCCTGGCGATGACCACCCCGCCGGGCATGCCCTACGGGCGCACCAACCTGCAGGGAAACGACCAGTTCTACCTCGATGGCAGCGCCACGCCGGCGTATCTGGGGACCGGCACGGAAGACTTCTTCGGTGGTGGCTGGTACTTCCAAAACGGTCCCTTCAGCCTTCCCGTCCAGGGCAGCCCGGCGCAGATGCTGGCACCGGGAGGCCGTGGCGAAACCTCCGCCTACCGGCTGTTCCTTGCCGACAACATTCCATTTTACCGCAGCCTGCTCGCCGGCTTTCAGGTCGGCCCAACCGGAACGCTGCAGGCCGACTACGCCGCCGTCGCCTACTGGTATGGCCGCAGCCGCCCAAGCCTGGTGCCCGGAGACATCCTGGACGTGGGCAACGCCGCCAGTGCCAAGGCCCACGCCCTGCATACCGCGGGGCTGCAATGGTCCGGATCGCTGAGTTCGGTCTACCAAGGGCAGTTCAACCACGTGACCCTCAGCGACCGGGGCACCACCAGCACCGGGGCCACCAGCTTCCGTCTGCGGATCGATCCGGCCAACCGGGGTGTGGTGCTGCGCCGGCGCTTCGACCAATGCGTCGCCCCGGAAAGCGCCCAGGTGTATGTCGACGGCCACCCCGCGGGGACCTGGTACAACCCGCAGCGCAACTGCAGCGAGCGGTGGCGCGATTCGAGCTTCCGCCTGCCGGCCGCGCTCACCACCGGCCGCTCCCAGATCGCGGTGCGCATCGTACCCCAGTCGGGCCAGGCCTGGAGCGCCTTCCGCTACCAGGCCTGGATCTTCCGGCCCCCCACCGGCTCAGCGCCCTGAAGTGATGGTGCGCGTCAGCGTGTCGAGCATGGCCCGCCGCACGGCGACGCGCCCGGAGGCCGGCGTCCCCATCCGCTCCAGTTCCGCATCCAACCGGGCCCAGGCATCCAGGACCGGGCTCAGGACACCGCGCAGCCGGCGCACCGCCCGTTCGGCGCGCAGATCGATCACGGAAGGCGGCACCGCCGTGCCCGGCCGGGCTGCAGTCCCAACGTCCTTGGAACGGCCGTCCATACGTCGCGCGGCGCCTGGGCGGTCACCCGCGGGCGACGGCCGCTGCGCCGCTCCCTCCCGTTCTATCCAACAGACGGCGGCGCGCGGCACCATGCGTCCATGGAGCGCACGGCGCGGCCGTCCCTGAGTCCTTCGCCCCCGTCGGCATCGCCGCCCACCCTATGCCGCATTCGCCAGCGGCGTGCCGCGGGCGGCAGGAACCGCACCCCACCGGGCGTATGCTATGCCTTTGGTGCACCGTGGCGCACGGTTTGCACCGAACCTGTCGCCCGGTCCGGGCGGCCAGCGGGGTGATGGCATGGCCCGTAAGCATCCGAACATCCTGTTTTTCGGCGTGGACAGCCTGCGGCGAGATCGCATGAGCGGCTACGGTTATGAGCGGCGCACCACGCCGCACATCGACCAGTTCGCCGACGGCGGCACCCTCTTCGAGCAGCACTTCAGCCCCAGCGTTCCCACCACGCCCGCCTACGCGTCCATGCTGACCGGCATGGACTGTTTTGGGACAGACGTCGTCGCCCTGCGCCACAAGCAGCTGGGAGAACACGTCCGCACCCTGCCGGAGATTCTGGGAGACCAGGGATACAACACCACCTGCATCGGATTCACCGGCAATCCGTCGGCGCGGGGCTTTCAAAGCTACATCAACTACCCGGGCTGGGGGCCGGATGAGAGTGGCCGCAGTCCGAAGGCGGCACACCTCAACGCCGTCGCCATCCCGGAACTGGCCCGACTCGCGGCCGAAGACAAGCCGTTCTTTCTGTTCCTGCTCCACATGGACCCCCACTCCCCCTACCTGCCGCCGCGGCCTTTCGAGCGCATGTTTTACGGGGGCAACCATGCGGACCCGTCGAATCACTCGATGGAGCCGGTATGGGCGTTCAAGCCGTTCGCCGACTACTTCCGCACCTGGATCCCCGAAGATTGCACCGACCAGGCATACGTATGCGCCCAGTATGACGGCGCGGTGGCCTACATGGATGCCTGCATCCAGAACATCTTCACATCCCTGGCCGCCCTGGGCATCGAAAAGGAGACCCTCGTCGTCTTCACCGCCGACCACGGCGAGACGCTGTATGACCACGATTGCTATTTCGACCACCACGGAATGTATGAATGCACGCTGGTGGTACCGCTGGTCCTGCGCTGGCCGGGCCGCATCCCGGCAGGGGTGCGCATCCCCGACACCACGCTGATCAGCGACATCACGCCAACCGTGCTGGAACTGGCCGGGGTGCGCACGGATATCCCATTCACCGGCCGCAGCCTCGTGCCGCTGCTCAAGGGCCGCTCGCTGCCTCGCGTCACGGAGTTCTACATCAGCGAGGCAACCTGGATGCGCAAACACGGCTGGCGGACCCCGGAATGGAAGCTGATCCACGCCCTGGAACCCGACTTCCACTTCAAGCCGGAGGTCGAACTGTACAACCTCCTCAAGGATCCGCTTGAGGTCAAGAACGTGGCCAAGCAGGAACCGGAGGTTGTCGCGCTGCTCGAGTCCCGCCTGGAGGCCTGGATCGCGCGCCGGGAGCGCGAGACGGGCCGCACCAACCCCATGGCAACCAACCTCGACTGGCACGGCAAGGGCGGCGGCCCCTTCCAAACGGCGCAGCAAGCCTACGACTCCCTGCACATCGGCTCGCCCAAGGCCGCGCAGGCGTTGCAGGCCAAGCGCTGACGCGGCGCCGCTATCCCGGTCGGAAGGCCCGCACCGCCGACCGACCGGGAGCACGGCCCGCCGAAGGGGGCAAACCGTTGCCGGCGGCGGCGGCGCCACCACCCCTGGCACCGCCGCCGCATCGTGGCCGCGGCCGGCGGGTTGGCGGGCACTGGCGCCTTGGCGTCCTGCGCCCGAGGCGATCGCGCTGATCGCCGCCCACCACGGCAGGGTGGACACGCGGGGGCGCCTCACCGCCACCCTGGTCGGCCGGTCGGACAGAGCCGTCGCTCGCGCGTGAACCTGATCTTGTTCACCGCACATCAACTCACCCGCACATCAGCGCCCCATTCGCCGCCCCGACCGGCGGAGCGACGGGACACCGGCCGATGGGCCGCTCATCGAACTCCATGCAGGAAATCGGCCCTGCTCGTCCGAACGGGATGAGCCTATATCATGGAACAACGCGGTCCCGCGCCAACTCCAAGGACCGCTGCCGTCGGGTCGAATGGAAATCCCCGATCCTTCTTGTTCCACGACGAGTCGGGTCGCCCGGGCAGCGGCTCACACTTCATTGTGGGCTTGTTGCGCGTCGACGCCAAGGACGTGCCGACTGTTCGCCGACGCCTCATGGAGATTCGGCAAACCTATCGGTTCACAAACGAACTCCACTTCAACAAGATGTCGGGTTGGCGGGAAAAGGTCTACGAAGCCGTCATCCGCGACATGCTCACCGCCCCAGTGCGATTCTCCGCTCTCGTCGTTGACAATGCGCAGGTGGATATGAAGCGATTCGCAAACCAAGAGCATCTGTGCTACAACTTCTTTACCAAGCAACTGATCTATCACAGGGCGAGGAGACACAGACGCGACTACGTTGTGCTCACCGATGCGAAGCCACGGATGAGGCATGATAACTTCATCCACTACCTGGAAGGACTGCTGAACTTTGAATTGTACGTGGACTCAGGGTCCAGCATCGACCGCGTTATTCCAGTGGACTCAAAACGCGTCCAACTATTGCAAGTATGTGACCTCTTCACCGGACTGGTCGCCAACACGGTCACCGGCG
>DAHWHT010000295.1 GCA_027335515.1 Clostridia bacterium | reverse complement strand
GTCGACGCGGCGAAGGAAGGCGAGGTTGTGCCGGCCGGCGGCGACCAGGAGGTCTCTCTGGGCGGTGCGTTCGGCGGCGAGTTCTGCCCGCAGGGGGCCGTACAGTTCGCGGGCGATCATCCGGCGGATGTCCCGGAGCTCCGGGCGTTGCAGGCGCGGCTGGCGGGGCGGCGCCCCCTCGGCGAGCCAGGCAAGCAGGTGGACGTGGGGCTGGCCGACCTTCCGGTGCACGGCGCCGACCCAGCGGAGATCTCCTTCCGGCACGCCGACATGAAGCGCGAACTGAGGCATGACGCGCCGGGCGAGGTCTCGCCAGTCGGGCGGCGCACGGAGCCCGAGGGCTGTGGCGTCCTCCTCCCGCAGGGAGATGACCGCCTGCCAGTGCCACGGTCGGGCGGAGACTTCGGCTTGCGCGACTTCCAGGGACGGAGGCCGTGCAGGGTCCGGGCCGAAGAGACCGGTGGAGCCGGGGCGTTCGTCCAGGTACCGTGCGTGAATGGTTGGGTCTGGGTGGTCCTCCTCGGCGCGAGCCACGCCCTCGCGGGCGGCGATGTATCGGGCATGGACGGAGGCGCGTCGGCCAGCCTGGGATCCTCCGACCCACTTGAGCTTGAAGACGAAGGGGGACCTCTGCATCGCCGCCACCTACCCCTCCTGGGTGTAGAGGTCGCTGTCTGTCCCGATGTCCGTCCCGCCGCGCCGGAGGTCCGAAAGGGCACGGGTCCGCGCCTCGCGCATGACGGCGTCCGGTTCCTGGTCCTCTACTAGCGCGGCGACCAGCGCACGGGCTTGCCAGTTGGACATGTCTGCGGCGATGAAAGTCTTGGCAATGAGGCCGGCAAGGCGGTCGACGTGTTTACCGAGGCAGGCGTCGATGAGAGGGGCCGCCCGCGCCGCCGTCTGGCGCACCAGATGTTCGGCCACCGCTTGCCGGACTACCTCGGCAAGGGCGACGTTCTTGCCGCGGGCCTCGGCCTCAAGGGCCGCCATGTCGTGGTTGGAAAAACGCACTTTCAAGCCGACCATGACTAAAACGACACCTCCAAGTCGACCATGTGAGCCAGTGGTCGCGATCGGCACGGAAGAAGGGTATCGCGGTGATTGATCTGTGCAGTCAGTTCGGGTGAGGGCGGTTGAACGAACGGAGGTTTTGGTTGGTTCCCGAGCACTTGTGCTGCGGGGTGTCCGAGGGCCACCGTTAGACTTGGCGCGTGAAGAGTGCCATAAGCGGGAAATTGCAGTCACGGGGAGCCAATTCAGAGCCGTCTCAATGATGGCGTCGGCACGGCCAGCAGTGCATGTAGTGAAGCCTGGGAATCGGCGGAACCGTGGATCAAAAGGGCACGTCCAGCCAGTCCTCGATCGCATCCCGCCGGTTCAACGCGTTGTAGGCCCGAATCCCGTCAGGCCAGCTCGTGATCGCCGCGCAACGGCCCCCCTCAGTAAATTCCGAGCAACCCCAGAATGCGCCGTCGCGGGGGGGCTTGTTCAATCGCATGGTCAGCTGACCGGGACACCCCCTTCGGCCGCAACCAGGCGCTTCCACCGAACTTGATTGCGGGATGCACGACTGGGTGCGTCCGAGGCCGACTACTGTGACGGATCGCGTTCCAGCGGCGATCAAGGTACGGGCGCATTCAACCACTGTGCTTCCGGTGGTGATGATGTCGTCAACCAAGACCACGTGCTCCGGGAGCCTGCCCTCCGCCACTGAAAAGGCACCCTGGACATTTTGACGCCGGGCGACACCGCTCAGTTCCTTCTGCGGCTGGTAGTCCCGGATGCAACGCAAGAGTTCGGGCCGAAACGGCAAACCTCCATTGCGATTTGCCGCATGACGACACGCTTGTTCCACCACCTCGAACAATGGCGGTGGTCCAATCCTCGCCGGCCGAGCTGGAACACAGGTGACGCATCCGACCCGTTGTCGGCCATCGGTAATCTCGAGCACCATGGCGAGAGCGTCTACGAACGGTCGGCCAAAGTGGGCCATCTCCTTCAGCCGCTGGAGTCTGTAGGTCGGTTGGTGCTTCCCGTGCCGCGTGTCGCTGGCGGAAAAGTAACGCCCCATGATGGTAATTTGCACGCGGCCACCGATGTCGTAAGGGACGACACCTGGCGCTTCCGTAAGGACGAACAAGTGCTGACGGCGTGGACCATGTCCAACCGATCCGGATAACTCAGCGGCAAAGCCCCACGCGGTGCCGTTGGTAGCAGCCTGGAGGACTGTCACGGCGTCAGCCGCGTCGTCTGCCACGATATCCGGCATGATTCTCAACGGATCCCGGCCGACAAGCACCGTGCCAAGACGAGTCGAGATCGCCTCCCGAAGTTCGTCCTCGTCGAAGCAGACATAGGCGGATTCGTATGGTTGGGCTTCAAGATGTTCAAGGGCATACCGAATATTGCCTTTAACTGGAATCAGAAAGTCCAGCGACGTCGGCAGCACACAGCAAGTGCGACCGTGGGCCCACGCCTCCCAGCGCGGCAATTCTTCCTGGCCGACGAGGAAAGCACACGCCAGGTCGTCGACCAAGTCATTCCACGGGCCGCAATTAGGAAGGGCTCCTGCAGGCGGGTGAATAACGGCGTAGTGCAGGTCGTTGACCTCAACGAACATCCAAGCTCACCACGTGGGCCGGCGACGCATAATCGGCCGGCTCACCGCTGGCTTCCACAAGTCCCTCTGCTGCCAGCACCCGCATCAGGTCGTCGATCTCTCGGAACGCATGCGCACCCTGGCTCAGGAACCGCTTCGGCCACGTCAAACGCGGGTTATCCAACGCGCTTTGGGGGATAAAGAGTTTTCGCCCCTGTTGCAAGCATTGGCGCGCCTGGATGAGTGCTCCGCTCGTTTCCGATGCTTCCACCACTACCGTTCCCAGACATAGGCCACTCATGGTCGCATTGCGCATGGGAAAAAAGTGTCGCTTGATACCGGCGGCTGGATGGAACTGCGACACTAGTGCGCCGACGGTCCCGATCTGCACCTGCAACGCGGCGTGCTCCTGAGGATAGGTTCGGCTGAGCGGAGTGCCGAGGACCGCGACTGTATCTCCGCCGATGGCCAACGCTCCGCGGTGGGCCTCCCCGTCAATCCCACGAGCAAGGCCAGACACTACGACGATCCCGAGCTTGGCTAGTAAGTATCCAAGCTTCCGCGCGCGCCGCCGCCCTGCGTCCGTAGGTTCCCTCGTACCGACTACCGCGAGGGCCGGTCGTCCATCCAGCAGTTCCAGTCGGCCGTGCACAAAAAGGAAACGCGGGGCTCCCGGCACTTGGGCGAGGACGGGTGGATAATCGCCGTCACCTAAGGCCAGCACGCGGTCATCGGGTTCGAGAGCTCCGCTGTGGCGGAGGGCACTGTGCAACGCGGCGCGCCAGTGTTCGTGACTAATGCCGCGCCGCTCAAGCACTGCTTCCGCTGCTTCAGTCAGGGGGACTGACACCACGAGGGACTGGATTTCATGCCACATGCCTTCCGACTCACGCTGTTTGAAGCCACACAAGGATGACACGGCGAAGTAATGACAGGCACGCTGCCAGGCCGTTGTGTCAATAGTTATTCGCTTCACGGCCAACCCGTCCCCCCGCGCTGGTACTGCGCTCATCCCTCCGGATGCGAACGCGCGTACGCCCCCGCCGCTGCATTCATACCATCTCCGAGGTCGAGGACGCAATCCCTGCCGGGGATTGCCGTTCCGCTCCGTGGCAAACTCGTTATCGGCCCCGCACCCGCCCTGGGATGTTGTCTCAGGTGTGCGAGTCCGCTCCGAGGGACTCTCACAAGCGGCTTGTCGCCCAAAGGCCCGCGCCAAGACCGGGGCTAATCGGACAAGGCAAGGACTCGGGGGACGATTGCCAGCGCCGGTTACAACCGTGTGTCCCGCCCAGGCTTTGCCTGCGCCGCGGGAGTCGGCCTCTTATCCTGCTTCCA
>DAHWHT010000293.1 GCA_027335515.1 Clostridia bacterium | reverse complement strand
ATCGACGCGGCGGCCGGGGCTGACCTGGTCGTGGCCCACCTGCGCCAGGCCACGTTGTTTGGTCGGTCGCCGCGGATGCGCTGGGATCTGGTCGTGAACGCTATGACCCGGGATGCCTGCCTGCGGGGCAAGATCCAGGTCCACGGGGGCGGCCAGCAGTGGCGGCCCCTCCTGCACGTCCAGGACGCCGCGGCGGCCTTCGCGACCGCGTTGACCACGTCGCCCGAGGCGTTGGCGGCGCGTGTATTCAACGTAGGCAACAGCGCCGAAAACTACCGCATCGCCGATTTGGCCGCGCTCGTGCGGGAGGCGGTGCCAGGGGCGAGAATCGAGCATCCCACGGGTGCGGTGGAACGGCGCAGCTACCGGGTGGATTTCGGCCGGTTGGGTGCCGCGCTGGACTGGCGGCCGCACCACACCGTGCGCCAGGGCATCGCGGAGTTGAAGGGGCCTTTGCAGATGGCCCCGGCAGCATTGCGCTGACCGCGTGCCCGCATGGAGGCGATGGCAACTGAATCGCGCGCGCCTGCAGACGGCCGTCCGCGTGTTGCGCAACTACCCACGGCGCATCCCCGCCCTGCTGGCCGATGACCGCGTGTTTTTGCGGGCGGTGGCCGCGTATGCCGATGCACCCCTGCCCGTCGGTGCCAGCACCCTGTCAACGCGCCTCGCGGGGCCGTTGCGGTTTGCGCACGGCGGCGACGTGTCCGAGGCCCGCGAGATCTTCGTTTCCAACATGTATTGTCAGTCGGGGTTCCTACCGCGGCCGGGGTGGTGCGTCCTGGACATCGGCGCAAACCTCGGCCTCTTTGCCGCGTGGGCGATTCCCCTGCTGCGGCGCGGTACCCTGGTCGCCGTCGAACCGGTTGCCGAGGCGGCGGCGTTCGGCGAGGGTAATCTTCGGTACGTTCGGCAGCGCAATCCGGGTGTCCGGGTCCGTTGGGTGCCGTCCGCCGTCGCGGAGCGGCGGGGCGACCTGGAACTGCTCTTGCCCTACGGGCCACGGGGTTTGGCGTGCGCGACCGGGTGGGCGTGCGGCGCCGACACCCCGTGCGCGGCCCTGGTCCGGGAGGCGGGCGGGGGCGCGACCCGCCGGGTGCCCTGTGAACCGCTCGACGCGCTGGTGGAGCGGGAGTTGGGTGCGGACGCCCCGCGGGTCGACCTGTTGAAGGTCGACATCGAGGGTATGGAAGCGGCGTGCTTTGCCGGTGCAACCCGCACCCTCGGGCGTACGGGCCGGGTGGTCTTTGAATACCACAGTGCCGATTTGCTTGGGCGGTGCGGCCAGCTGCTGCACGCGGCCGGTCTGCGCGAGATCCTGCGCCGGGCCCCGTACGAGGGGGAGATGGGCCTCAGCTTCTGGGCGCGCTGATCGCTCCGTTCCGGGTGCAGCGATGGGCGACGATGGCCTATCTGGCACCGGCAGGGAGCTTCCGCAGAGGGTCTTGGCCCTGCAGAAGCTCAGCGAATACGGTTTTCTGCGCAACCGGCCGGGTGTCAGTGCCACGGTACGATCGACTGCCGCTTCGCTACCGTGGCCGCGCGCCGTCGTCGATCCCGAGGCCTTGCCGCAGGGTAGTCTGGCGGAGCGCGCGCTCAGCTTGTGGGCGCACCGGCCGCAGGCGCCCGGCCGTAGCGATCCTCCAGCCGTACCACGTCGTCCAATTCCGGGGTGCTCACCTCGAAGATGACGGCGGCGGTCAGTGCCTCCACGCGGTGGACCGTTCCTGGAGGGACCACGGCCACAGACCCGGGACCCACCAGCCGTTCCTGGTCTCCCAGAAGGAGACGGACCTCGCCGGACAGGAAATACAGCGTTTCGTGCTTGAGTTCGTGGTACTGCAGACTGAGGCTGTGTCCGGCCGTCACCTCGATGCGCTTGCCCACGTAGCGGTCGGCCACCGCCCACCAGACCTCCCGGCCCCATGGCTTGGGGATGACCCGCAGGGCCTCGGGTGTATGGATGGTGGCTTCGTCGGTCGTGGCCACCAGGGTAAGCTGCGGATGCTGGGCGGACGCGGAGCGGCGATGCGCGCGGGAATCGGTTCCGTGGCCTTCCATGGTGGGCCCTCCTGATTGCCGGCCTGCGGTCTCTTCCGCCTGGAACCCTTGGGTTGCGGGGCGTCACATCCCAGAGCCCTTGAACACCGTTGGAATGGTGCGCATCAGGATCTGCAGGTCGAGTCCCAGGGACCAGTTGTCCACATACTGCAGGTCGAGCTCCATCCAGGTGCGGAAGTCGACCGCATTGCGGCCGGAGACCTGCCAGAGGCAGGTGAGCCCCGGGCGGCAGGCCAGGCGCCGGCGGAATTCCGGCTCATACTGTCGCACCTCGTCCGGCAGGGATGGGCGGGGTCCGACCAGGCTCATGTCGCCGCGCAGGACGTTCCACAGTTGCGGCAGTTCGTCCAACGAGTAGCGGCGCAGGAAGCGCCCGACCCGCGTGATGCGTGGATCGTCGCGGATCTTGAAGACGGGGCCGGACATCTCGTTGCGCCCCTGCAGAGCCGCGCGGCGTTGCTCGGCGTCCGTTCCCATACTGCGGAACTTGTACACGGTGAACTCTCGGCCGTGCAGCCCGACCCTGCGCTGACGGAAGATGGGGGGTCCCGTTGGATCGTCGAGGCATACGGCCAGGGCGCAGGCCGCGAGGAGCGGCACCGCTACCAGCAGGGCGGTTGCGGCGAGGCCGATGTCGAGCGCCCGCTTGATGGTGACGCCGACGGCGTCGCGTGGTACCGACAACACCAGCAACTGGTCCGGGCGGTTGCCGAGCAAGCGGGAACTGAACGCATCCGTCGTCGCCAACCAGACCGATTTTCCCTCACGCAGGCAGGTCTCGATCATGGGCCGCAGGGCGCCGTCGTCCAGCGGCATGGCGAACGCCACCTGGTCCACGACGCGGGCGTGGAGCACGTCCGCGAGGCGGTGGTAGTCGCCGAGCACCGGCAGGGATTCGCGGGCATCGGTGCCGGTGTCGGGCGGCAGCAGCACCCCCAGGGGGAGCAGGCCGGCGTCGCGGTGCAGCAGCGATGTCGCGAGTTGGCGCACGGGACCAGCCGGGCCGGCCAGCAGCACATGGTGGACATCGTGTCCTCCCCTGCGCCGCCAGCCCAGCCAAGCGCGCAGGGCGAAGCGTAGCGCGGTCGAGGTGATGGCGGCCAGGGCGGGGAAGCCGACGAGGATCAGTCGGCTGACGGCGTCATGCTTGGTCGCCAGGTTCAGGGCCAACAGCAGAATCGCGCCGACGCCGTTGAGCAGGACGGTCTCCTGCAACTCCCGCCACGTGCCGCCCAACCGATACGGTACGTCCTGGCGGATGACGAGGGACAGGATCCACCAAACCGCAACCACCGTCGGCGCCATTTCCACATACCAAAGGTTGGTGCCGCGGGCGAAGCCGCCCACGTGCCACTGCACCGCGACCACGTAGGCAAGAACCGCGACGACCACATCGAGGAAGGTGCTGAACTCCCTGCGGTACTGGGATAACGGCACGACCGCCCAGCCTCCTCAAGATCCGCCCCGACTCGCCACCTGCCACTCCTAAGGATAGAACTGGCAGGGGCGTGGTCGCAGTATAAGAATGAGTATCAAGCGGCATGTCGGACTGGTCTCGGTTGCCGTCCGTGGTCCGTTGAGCATTTGCCTTAGAGTAGATGGCGGACGGGGAGAAATGAAGGTCGACGGCTGCAAGACTCCGGGTGGGAGAGTTGAAAGAATGGGTGGTGCCCCCCTTTCGCATCGCCGCCACTCTGGCTTACAATGGCGCAGCCTGGGATCGAGGAATCGGTGTCGGTGCCTTCTGCGCGCGGGACCGCGGGTGCTTGGCCCTGGCGAAGGCGGGCGCAAGGCACCACTTGGTGTGGTGTGGAGGGATTTGGGGGGTGAGCGGAGGGATGCGCGAGAAGCGCAAGGATGCAGGGATCGGCTGCGTCGCGGGCCGCCAGGGACGGGCGCCGCTCGTCGACGCGTCCGGGTGGCTGCTCGGCGGAATGGTTGGTGCGGGGCTCGTCCTGGCGTTGGCGCCCGCGGCGCTGGCCGCGCCGCCTCCTGGGACGCAGGTGGCCATCACCGCGGCGCTCAGCGCGGTGGCAAATGGTAAGACGACTCTGACGTTTACGCCGAAGATCGGTTCGGGCACCGGTTCCTACGTCGCGGTGTTTTCGCAGACCACGTCCAAAGGCAAACCGACGACCTCGGTTCTGGTGCCGCAGACCCGCGAGCCGGGGGCGCTGACGGCCGGGAAGCAGGCGACCTATGCCGGGTTGCCGATCAACGCGCCCAATGGCGAGACGTTCAAGAGCGTGACGGCGTACGAGCAAACCGCGTACAACAAGGCCGTCTTGGTCGCCGTGTATGCCCAGGCGCCCAAGGGTACGGTCCTGCCCCCTGCCGGTCCGGTGCCGCCGCACGGTGGCAGCGGACCGGTCGGTACGGTCGGTGGTGGTAAGACTCCGGCACAGCTGCCCAAGACCGGTGCGGGTCCGGCCATGGAGGTCCTCGGCACGTTGCTGCTTCTGGGGGGCGGGGCGCTCGCCGCCCTGCGGCCCAAGCGCCGGGGTGTCTGAAACCCTCGCCGGAGGGGCTCAAGTCCCTCCGGCATCCCCCGCCCCTGGCGGATCGCGGTCCAACGCACCGATCGGCGGCCAAGGAGGGGACCGGATGGACCAGGGCACGTCGCGGGGTGCGACGGGGCGGGACGCCCTGGGCACCCTGTTGTTGTACGGGCTGCTCGCGTTGCTTTCGGTAGCCGCCTTCTTCCGGGGGCTCTTTTTTGAGAGCGCCCTGTTGCCGTTTGAGATGTATGGCGCGGTCTTCCTCCTGGCGGTGGCGGCGTATCGGGCCGGCGTCGGTCGTTGGCTGCCGTGGCGCCACCCCCTGGACTGGGTGGCGCTCGCCGCCGCGGCGGGCTACGTGGTCGGCGCCGTGGTGCATCCGGTTGCACCCCATCAGGCTCTGTTGGCGGCCGTGCGCGCGGTGTTTTATCTGGGGTGGTACTGGGCCGCGGTCGAGGTCGTCCGTGGGGCGCAGGCCCTGCGGGCGGTGGGGCGGTTCCTGCTCGGCTCCGGGGCTGCCCTGGCGCTGGTCGGCGCCCTCACGGCGGCAGGCTGGCTGCACTTTCCGTACGCCTTCATTCAGGGACGGATGATGTCCACCCTGCAGTATCCCAACGCCTTGGCCGCCTGGCTGGCCGCGGCCCTGGTCGCGGGTCTGGCGCTGGTGGCCGAAGCCCTCGCCCGGCCGCGCAGCCGTTACGGGCAGTGGGTGCTGGCGGGGTATGGCGCCGGGCTCGGCGTTGTGGCGCTCGCATTGGTGGGCACCTTCTCTCGAGGCGGATGGTTGGCGTGCGTCCTGGCCCTGGCGGTCTGGGTGGCCGGCCTGCGCCACGACGCCCGGGGTTCGGCGGCCGGCCTCGGAACGTGGATGCTTGCCACGGGGTTGCTCCTTTCGCGTGCCTTCCTGGCCGCGGCTGCGCACGGGGTATCGGGTCGAGCCGTCGTGGTGTTCTTGGCGGCGGCCGGCCTCGGTGCGCTGGCCCCCCCTGGGTACCGCAGCCTGAGGCGGGCCTGGCACCGCCAGGAGTGGTCGCCGGCGGCGCGGCGGGCGATGGTCGTCGGTGTGGGCGTGTATG